>JAFZQL010000025.1 GCA_017620435.1 Erysipelotrichaceae bacterium | reverse complement strand
TTCGATGCCGATCTGAGTTTTACTGCCGATGACGTCATCGTTCTGCGTCATGAATGGAGCGACGATCTGGACCAGGACAATATATCCGAAGACCGGATACCGGAATATGCGGAATTCATGCGGACGCTCATCCTCAGGAAGTATCATCCGATGGGTATCTATGATGTCATCGATTTCATGAAGAAACATGAAGACATCTATGTTGCATGCGATTTTAAGGAAGGAATAGAAATACTCGAGAAACTGATCGCAACGTTTAAAGAAAACAACTGTACCGCTCTGTTTGACAGGATCATCGTATCGCTTTATGACTACGGCGATTACACCAGGGCAAAGAAACTGTACGAATTCAAGAACTATGCGATCAGACAGTATGAAGACCTGCCTCACAACTACTACGAACTGTGTGAATTCTGCCTGAAAGAGAGGATCCCTGTCTGTATGGTTACCAGAAACTACGTGAAAGAAGGAGACAGATTCGCTGTTCTGCTTAAAAAAGGCATAACGGTATTCGTAGCTACGGTCAACGATCCTGAACGGTACAGAAGATATCGGGCAAAGGGCGTGAGCGGGATCGTTTCGGATTTTCTGGACCAGAATGAACTGTGCCGGATCGATCGGTCTGAACGGTCGTGAAACGCCGTTTCCGGGATTAGACAATCACCGGATTATTGTTTATAATCATTTTGTTGTATGGACTACTTAAAGAAACTACATCAGGAACTGATAGGAATCATGAAATTTATCGATGCCGTCTGTGAAGATAACGGCATCACTTATTATCTGACTGCGGGAACCTTGCTTGGGGCAGTCCGCCACAAAGGTTTCATTCCCTGGGACGACGATCTTGATATCGTAATGCCAAGAGAAGATTACGAGAAGTTCATCGGAATCATGCAGACAGGCGCATATGAAGGATATTCGATCCTGACGATCGGTGATGATGCCTATCCGAACTATTTTGCCAAGGTACAGAAAGAGGGAACCGTCTACATGGAAGGCGATGACTCCAACTGGGGAATATTCGTTGACATTTTTCCTCTGGATGAAGCAAAACAGAAGAACAGTCTGCTGAAGATTCAGAAAGAGCTGTTCAATTTCTCCGTCTTTTCCAGACGCAGAGTCATCGCGAACAATCGGTCAAATCTTCTTTTGTACGGTCTTTCAAAAGCCCTGCCGGTCGGGACCTGGGCGAAAATCGCAGACAGGATCGCAAAGGCGCAGGACAATAGAGGCTATGACCTGTACGTGAATTTCGGATCACAATACAGCGTCTACAAACAGACGATGCCGAAAGAATGGTTCGGCCGGGGAACGTATATCGTTTTTGAAAACGAAAAATTCCGTGCGCCTGAAAGCTACGACAGGATCCTGACTTCGATCTACGGCAGGAATTACATGGAACTGCCGCCGGAAGAAAAAAGAGTAACGCATCATCCGGATCGGGTGGTCTTCTCGGATGGCGAAGAATTCATAGGGAAATAGCCGCTGCAGGGCTGTTTTTCTTTTCTTTCCCTCCTGCGACTTTTTAAGACATAATAAAATGTCTGATGATATACTTAATATGTTAAACAAGGAGGTTTTCTTAATGTTTGATGGGAAAACGTTACTGATTACAGGCGGAACAGGTTCTTTCGGGAATGCTGTAGCCAGGAGATTCCTGAGCAGCGGCATCAAAGAGATCAGGATCCTTTCCAGAGATGAAAAGAAACAGGACGACATGCGTCATGAATATCAGCAGAAGTATCCGGAATATGCCGGGAAGCTGAGATTCTTTATCGGCGATGTCAGAGATTATAAATCGATTGAGTATGCTTTTAAGGGTGTAGACTACGTCTTTCATGCGGCTGCTTTAAAGCAGGTTCCTTCCTGCGAGTTCTATCCGATCGAAGCGGTCAAGACCAATGTTCTGGGATCCGATAATGTGATCGATGCCTGTGTAAAACACGGCGTGAAAAAGGCTATTTTCCTTTCGACCGACAAGGCAGCCTATCCGATCAATGCAATGGGCATGACCAAGGCCCTGATGGAGAAAAACGTGATCGCCAGATCAAGACAGCTGGAAGAAGGGGATACGATACTGTGTCTGACCAGATACGGCAATGTCATGGCATCCAGAGGTTCGGTGATCCCTCTGTTCCTGGAACAGATCGAAAACGATCAGCCGATCACGGTAACCAATCCGAACATGACCAGATTCATGATGACGCTGGATGAAGCCGTAGAACTGGTGCTTTTTGCGTTTGAAAACGGCAATCAGGGAGATCTGTTTGTACAGAAAGCTCCGGCTGCTACGATCGATACGCTGGCAAAGGCTATCCTGGAACTAAAGGGAAAAGAAGACAGCCGTATCGTCAATATCGGTACAAGACACGGAGAAAAGCTTTATGAAGTCCTGGTAACGAAAGAGGACATGATCAAGGCGGAAGATCTCGGCGGATATTTCCGTATCCCTGCCGATAACCGGGATCTGAACTACGACCGTTATATTTCAAAAGGTTCTGTCAGTCTGGATCTTGCGGAAGAATACAATTCGCACAATACCAGAAGACTTGATCTGGAAGAAATGAAGCAGCTTCTGCTGAAGCTGGATCTGTTTCAGTAAAGGGAGAAGACATGCAGGCAGATTTAAAGAAACAGCAGGAGATCCTGCTTGAGATACTGAAAGCGATCATCGATGTCTGTAAAAGGAACGGTATTACCTATTACTGCCAGGCCGGAACGGTGCTGGGCGCCATCAGGCACAAGGGTTTTATTCCCTGGGACAACGATGCGGATATCATCATTCCGAACGATCAGATCGACTTTTTTGTCGAGTGTGCGAGAAAACAGCTTCCGGAAACGTATTTCGTCGATTATTTTAAAGGCGACGATCATTCGTTCAGACTCTTTCCTCGTGTCGGTTTAAGAAACGTGAAGACCAAGTCTTTACATGTCGATGTCTTCAGACTGATCGGTCTCCCGGACGACAGAGAGGAACAGCTGGCCATGATCGAGGAAGCAAGATCCTATACGAAAGAAAACAAACAGGTGCGGGCACCGATGTATAAGATGCTGCTGAAGAGAAAATTCAGATATCTGTATGAACGTCTTACGGACAAGAAGAAATACGACAGACTTTTTGATGAACTGTGCAGCAGATATCCGTATCAGGAAGCGACATACGTGATGAATCCTTCCGGTAAATACGGTGCCAAGAATATTTTTGACAAGAAGGTATACGGCAAGGGACAGAGTGTTCCTTTTGAAGATACAGAAGCAGTCATTCCTTCTGAAGTAGATTTCTATCTGAAACAGTATTACGGAGACTACATGAAGTTTCCTCCTCAGGAAGAGATCGACAGGCTGATGGCTAAGGTGGTAGAAATATGAAGAAATATAAAGTAGGCTATACTACGGGCGTTTTTGACATGTTCCATATCGGACATCTCAACATCCTGAAACGGGCGAAAGAACGCTGCGATTATCTGATCGTAGGGGTCAGTACGGATGAGGTTGTAAAAGAATACAAACACAAGACGCCGATCATTCCTTTTGAAGAAAGAGTTGCGATCGTCAGTGAACTGAAGTGCGTCGATGAAGTCGTCCCACAGACCAGCATGAATAAGATGGAAGCCTGGGAAAAGCTGCATTTTGATGCTCTGTTTCACGGATCAGACTGGCAAAACAGCGACATGTACAACAAGATCGTCGAAGACTTCTCCAGGATCGGCGTAGATGTTGTTTTCCTGCCGCATACGGAGGGGATCTCCTCGACGATGCTGGCAGACATACTGCACGAGAAGCAGAATGAAGAATAAAACTTCTTTCTGTATCAGAAATATATTTATCGCATTGATAACGTCCTTTATCGTTCTCAATCTTTTTTGTATGTTCTACTACAATGTTCCGGTTCACCTGGATTGTGAAGACGGATCTACCGACTATATCTGGGAAAAAAACAAGAGATACATCCAGATGAATGAAGGGATCGGATACGGAAGAACGAACAATGAAGGATACATGGAGACAGATGATTATCACGGAGAAAAAGCAGATGTGCTGATCATGGGCTCCTCTCATCTGCAGGGTCTTTCGATCCCACAGGAAAGAAACATGTCGTCTCTGCTGCAGGATCTGCTGAAAGAGAACGTATACAGCCTGGCGATGGCTGGTCACAATCTAAAGGTCTGTGTTTCCAATCTGAACGAGGCGCTGGAAAAGTATCGGCCGGATGTCGTCGTCCTGGAAACCAACAACATCGCTTTTACCCATAGAGAAATCAAGACGGTGCTGAATGATGAGGTTCCGCAGACTGCAGCGGAAAACGAAGGGATCATCGGTCTGCTACAGAGAAGTCCTTTTTTAAGGCTGGCATATTCCCAGTATCAGAACTTTATTACGGAAGAAAGGGAGAGCAGAACAGACAAGGATTATGCGGATGAAAGCAGGATCAATGAACTTCTGCAGCTGATCCGTCAGATCTGCGAAACACATGATTGTAAAACCGTCATCCTTTATCATCCGACTCTTTCCTTAAACGATGACGGTTCTCTTCAGGTCAACACGGACGAGAGGACCGGGATCTGGTCCCGACTGTGTAAAGAAAACGGCATTACCTATCTGGATATGTCGGAGAAGTATATCGAGGAATACGAGAAAAACAGAATACTGCCTTACGGTTTCATCAATACGAAAATCGGCAACGGACATCTGAATGTAGAAGGACACCGCATGATGGCCGAAGAACTATACCGGATCCTGAAAGAGGAACACTGATGTCTTTTATTACACCTGCGTTTCTTGTTTTCTTTATTCTGTTTCTTCTGTCCGGATCTTTGATTCAGAAGTTTTTCGGTGACAGAGCGTTCAGGATCTATCTTCTGGCTGCCGACTTTGTGTTTTATTCCTATACGGATTACCGTTTTTCTTTCCTGCTGCTTTTTATGACCGTATCGGTCTATCTGTGCGGTTTAAAAGCAGAGAAAAAACCGTTTTTCTATCTTGGTATCGCCATACCTGTAGTACTGCTGGGGTTCTTCAAATATTGTAACTTCTTCCTGAAGACCGCTGGTTTCTCTACGCTGAACATCATCCTTCCGTTGGGAATCTCTTTCTATTCTTTTGAAGCGATCTCCTATCTTTGCGATATCCGCAGAAACAGGATCGGTGCCGAAAAGGACCTCATCATGTTTGCTTCCTATCTCTGTTTCTTCCCGAACATCATTTCCGGTCCTATCGTCAGAGTCGGGGATCTGCTGGAACAGTTCAAGGAGAATAGAAAGATCTCTTTACGGAATATCGAAACAGGAATCCAGATCATGGCCATCGGTTATTTCAAGAAGATGGTGATCGCCGATCGGATCGCCGTATTTGTGAATGATGTCTATGCCGCGCCGAAAGCTTTCAGCCGGCTGACGATCGCATTTGCGCTGCTTTCCTATTCCTTGCAGATATACATGGATTTCTCCGGCTATTCCGATATTGCCATCGGTATCAGCAAGTGTCTCGGCTATGATCTGAAAAAGAATTTCGATCTGCCTTATCTTTCTGGCAGCGTTACGGAATTCTGGAGAAGATGGCATATCTCTCTGTCTTCCTGGTTCAGGGATTACGTCTATATTCCTTTAGGCGGCAACCGCAGGGGAAAAACGAGACAGTATCTGAACCTGCTGATCGTCATGGGACTTAGCGGAATATGGCATGGAGCGGACTGGACCTTCCTGCTTTGGGGTCTGATCAACGGACTGCTTATGTGTCTGGAAAGACCGCTGTTTTCTGCGATTCAAGGCATTCCTGCCGTTCTTAGAAAGATCATTGTCTACATCCTCATCAGTGCGACATGGGTCTTCTTCCGGGCGGACAGCTTCGTTCAGGTGAAAGACATCTTTACGGCCCTGTTCACGGCACATCAGGGCATCTTTCAGCCGTATCTCTGGTCCTTTAGCGGTTTCCTGATGTCTTTTCTCTATCTGCTACTGATCGCATGGAAAAAGAACGAAAACCGGCTGTATGACGGCTACTATCTGCTGCAGGATCTGCATACGGCAAAAGGACTGACGCTGTTCTGCATCTTCGTCGGACTGCTGATCTGTCTGGCCTACACCGCCGGCAATCCTTTTGTCTATTTCCGCTTCTGAATCCAAAGCAATACCCCTAAACATCCGATAAGACTTTCATAATAAAGTCTTTTTTTATAAAATGAAATAGATGAAAATACTAATTACCGGCGCCAGAGGTTTTATCGGCAGGAATCTGTGCGAGAATCTAAAGAACGTTAGAGACGGAAAAGACAGGACGCAGGGTTTTACTGTCGATGAGATCTTTGAATATGATGTCGACAGCGATCATAATCTGCTGGAAACGTATTGCCGGGAATGCGATTTCGTATTCAATCTGGCCGGTATCAACAGACCGAAAGACAGCGAAGAATTCAATATCAATCACAGTTTTCTTGCACATCTTCTGGATCTTCTGAAGAAACACGGAAACACCTGTCCGGTGATGCTTTCGAGTTCAACACAGGCACTGTTGGACAACGACTACGGAAAGTCGAAGAAAGAGGCGGAAGATCTGCTGCTGGCGTACGGAAGAGAGAATCAGGTAAAGACTCTGGTCTACCGTTTCCCGAACGTTTTCGGCAAGTGGTGCCGTCCCAACTACAACAGTGCGGTGGCGACCTTCTGCAGCAATATCGCCAACGATCTGCCGATCGTAGTCAATGACAGAAACACACTGCTGACCCTGGTCTATATCGACGATATCGTAGCGGAGATGTTCAACGCTCTGCAGGGCAGGGAACACAGGGAAAAGGATATCTGTTTTGTTGAAACGACATACAGGAAAACATTGGGTGAGATCACTGATCTTCTGTATGAATTCAATGCCCAGCCGCAGACTCTGATGATGCCTCCGATCGCCGATCAGAGCTTCGAAAAGAAACTGTATTCCACTTTCCTTTCCTATCTTCCGGAAAGAAAGATGAAGTTCGCTCTGGAAAGCAAGACAGACAGCAGAGGGTCATTTACGGAATTCCTGAAAACGGCCGATCACGGTCAGTTTTCCATCAATATCTCTCATCCGGGCATCACCAAAGGACAGCACTGGCATAATTCAAAATGGGAATTCTTTCTGGTAGTCAGCGGACATGCCCTGATTCAGGAAAGAAAGATCGGTACGGATGAGATCGTTTCATTTGAGGTAAGCGGCAGCAAGCCGGAAGCCGTACACATGCTTCCGGGTTATACCCACAACATCATCAACTTGAGTGACAGCGAGGATCTGATCACACTGATGTGGGCAAACGAGCCGTTTGATCCGGACAAACCGGATACTTTTCACGAGGATGTACAATGACGGGAACGGTCAATTACGATAAATGGTTTCAGAAAGTCATCGATTTCTTTATCGCCTTGTTTTTTATCTGTTCCCTGATTTCCAATCTCTTTGTCTATGTCAGTGTTTTTAGCGGATGGATCAAGTATCTGCTTTTTATTGTGATAGCCCTCATATTCATGGCTGTGGTATATCTGTTAAAAAAACCGTTAAGAAAACTGATAGAAAAGATCCTGACTCTTCTGTCAGGATACAGCTTCAGAAAGCTGCTGATCCTGCTGGTGATCAGTTCCGTTCTTCTGAAACTTGTCAGTCTGTTTTTCTTCTTTGATTCGACCAAAGCCGGAGGGGACATCACCATCTACGCTTCTTTGGCCGACAATATCGTTGAGAAGGGACTTTCCAGTGTCATGGACCAGATCTACTATCTGGTAGGCATGGGCATTCACCTGTCGGTGTTCAGATATCTCTCTGTTCCATACCATCTGGGCATCTATCTGGTTTTTCTGCTGGGTACGATCATCAATTTCTATTCCTTCTCGGAAAGGATCGGAAAGGAAAAAAGCTTCCTGCTGATCGAACTGTATCTGCTGATGCCTTCCACTTCGCTGCTGACTTTCTGTATAACCCACGAACTGTTTGTATATCTGTATTTCTCTGCGATCCTGTTCCTTTTGAACCGCTATATCGGATCGGCAGATAAAAGAAAGATCCTTCTGTACGGAGTCTTGCTGTTTACGGCAGTAACCCTGAATCAGACCGTCAGTCCGATCGGCAAGATCTGGTATATCGTGCTTGTTCTGATCGTTGTGCTGACTGACCTGCAATGGCCGAAGAAAGTGATCCTGGTTCTTATTCTTGCAGTCTCGCTGCTGTGTACGAATGTGCTCTCGAGCGGACTGGAAGGGAATACGCTTTCTCAAAGCAACAACATCGAACAGCTGCTGATCGGATCGAATCTGGAAAGCATGGGCAGACATACGGACGGCAGAGGAAAGCAGGCCGCAAAAGCCTACTGGGAAGCAAGAGGAGTTAAGCTGACTTACGAGAATCTGGTAGAAGGGGAAAAGGGAGCGCTGATCGAGACCTACAGGTATCTTCTGACACATCCTTTGAAGCTGATGGAACTGCTGGCAAACAAGTTCTATGTGGCCTGGAGCGGCGATTTCTATTCGATCGAATACGGACACAACATGGGCAGCATCAGCGATCTGATGTATTATATGATGCTGGCGGCGGGTGCACTGATCTGGCTGCTGGCAGTATCTATCGGAGTCGTGTATGATGATAGGAAAGCCCGTGATATCGGTATAAACAACTACAAGCTGATACTTCTGGGTATCATGGGCGTGCTGCTGATCACGGAAATCATGAATAAATATTCGTGCTATATGACGGTATTTATCTTCTTTATCGCTTTTTCGAGAACCGATCTATGTAAAGGAGACAGGAATGGATAGACTGAAACTGATGATTGTTGTTGGGACAAGACCGGAGATCATCCGTCTGAGTGAAGTAATCAAGAAATGTGAGAAATACTTCGATGTGGTCCTGGTCCATACCGGACAGAATTACGATTATGAACTGAATGGCGTATTCTTTGAAGAACTCGGCCTGAAACAGCCGGATTATTATCTGGATGCGGCAGGAGACGATCTTGGTGCGACAATAGGCAATATCATTGACCGCAGCTATAAGCTTCTGAAAGAAGAAAGACCGGATGCCGTTCTTGTACTGGGCGATACGAACAGCTGTCTGAGTGTAATCTGCGCAAAGAGACTGCATATCCCGACTTTTCACATGGAAGCGGGTAACCGCTGCTTTGATGAATGTCTGCCGGAAGAAACCAACAGAAGGATCGTCGATGTCATTTCCGATGTGAATATGTGCTATTCGGAACATGCCCGCCGTTATCTGAACGCTTCAGGCGTCGCAAAGGAAAGAATTTTTGTTACGGGTTCGCCGATGGCGGAAGTCCTGAACAGACATATCAAAGAAATCGAAGCATCCCATATCCTGGAAGAACTGAATCTGGAAAAGGGAAAGTACATTCTGCTCAGCGCACATCGGGAGGAGAATATCGATACGGAAGAGAATTTCCTTTCTCTGTTTACCGCGATCAATGCGATCGCTGAAAAATACAATGTTCCTGTTCTGTATTCCTGCCATCCGCGCAGCGCGAACAGGATCAAAGAGACCGGTTTCAAGCTGGATGACCGTGTGATCATGCATAAGCCTCTGGGCTTCTTCGACTACAACAATCTGCAGATGAACGCTCTGTGCGTCGTTTCTGACAGCGGTACGCTGCCGGAAGAGTCCAGCTATTATCTGAGCATCGGCAAGCCTTTCCCTGCCGTAGCGGTCCGTACTTCAACGGAAAGACCGGAAGCGCTTGACAAGGGCGACTTCATTCTTTCGGGCATTACGGAAAAAGAAGTACTGCAGGCAGTCGATCTGGCGATCGAAATGAACAGGAATCAGGATCTTGGCGTTCCGGTTCCCGACTATACCGATCTGAACGTATCGGATAAGGTCGTCCGGATCATCCAGTCCTATACAGGCATCGTTAACCGGATGGTGTGGAGAAAACAGCAGTAATATGATTTCTGTCATCGTTCCTGTCTACAACGTGGAGAAGTATCTCTGCACCTGCCTTGATTCCATCCTGAAACAGAGCTTTCAGGATTTTGAACTGATCCTGGTGGATGACGGTTCTACGGACAGAAGCATCGCTCTTGCGAAAGAATATCTGAAAGACAGAGATGTCGTATACAAGATCGTCGAGAAAGAAAACGGCGGACTGGCAAGCGCAAGAAATGCAGGGCTGAAAGCGTCTTCTGGTGAGTACATTTCCTTTATCGATGCGGATGATGCGGTTGCGCCGGATTTTCTGGAACGGCTTTTAAAAGCCCTGCAGGACAACGATGCGGATTTTTCTTTCTGTGCCTTTTCTTTTGTAAAGAAACAGGTCCCTCCTCAGGATACTTCTGCAGACATCAGAATATTCCTGCAGCAGGAACTGCTGGAAACTTTCCTGAAAAGAACGATTGCCTTTGTTGTTCCGTCCATGATGTTTCAGAAAGACTTCCTGATCAGAAACGGACTGTACTTTGACGAGAAGATCAGATTTTCTGAGGATCAGCCTTTCATCTGGAACGTACTTCTGCATCAGCACAAGGCCGTTTATCTTTACCGGAAGATGTACGGCTATTATATCCGCGAGAATTCCATCATGACCGGAACATCCTACGACAGACTGCTGAGCAGCTATCAGGAATACAAAGAAAACATCCGGATGATCTTCGATCCGTATCCACAGTATCGGGACATCGCCGAAAAGATACTGCCCCGCTGGAAACTGGGAACGCTGTATACTGCCGCCGGACTGCTGGATTACAGCGATCACAGGAAACTGTATGAAATTATGGAAGGAAAGAAGATACTGGGCCAGATCAAAGGGATAGGGGAACGGAATGCCTATCTTCTGGCTGCCGTTGCTTCCTGTTCGCCGCGTATTCTTTATGCATTATGTAGAAAGCTGGATCTGAATGGATAAGATCATCATCATTACGACCAATATCGCGCCTTACAGGCTCAGATGGTGTGAAGAACTCTCTGAACATTATGAGACGGTGATTTATTATACCAAAGACAAGGAGAAGGACCGGGACAGACGTTTTCTGAAACACGGTTCGGAAAAGTGCAGGGTCGTTAAACTGAACAACAAGAACGACAGACCGGAACCTCTGTGTTTTGATGTACTGAAAGTGATCAGAAGACACAGGGACGATCTGATCCTTTTTGACGGCTACGGACCTGTTACGAATATTCTCGGTCTTGTTTACTGCAAGCTGATCGGAAAGAAAGTGGTCGTCAATGTCGACGGCTACGCTCTGGGTGAGAAACGTTCTTTCTTGAAAGACTTACTAAAGAATCTGATCGTCTCTAAACTGTGTCCGATCATTTTCTGCAGTTCTGAAGTGACGAAGGAACATCTGGTATCCTGCGGAGCAAAGAGAGAAAACATCTATGTGCATAACTTCTCTTCGGTGGACAGAGCCAGGATCCTGGAAAAACCGCTGTCGGATCAGGAGAAAACAGAACTCAGAGAGAAACTGAAGATAGAGAGCAGAAAACCGATCGTACTGGGTGTCGGCCAGTTTATTCCCCGCAAGAGATTCGAAGACCTGATCGAGGCGGTCAAGAACTGCAGCACGGACTGCGATCTGTACATTCTGGGCGGAAGACCCGATGAAAAATATCTTGAACTGACAAAGGATACGGACCGCATCCATTTCATCGATTTCGTTCCGCCGGAAGAAGTCGACGACTACTACAAGGCCAGCGATCTGTTTGTGCTGTCGTCGCAGACCGATGTCTGGGGTCTGGTTCTGAATGAGGCGGTTGCCTGCGGTCTTCCTGTCATTTCCAGCGATCACTGCATTGCCGGTCTCAGCATGGTCGACGGTAACGGCATCGTCTATGAGACAGGAAACATTCAGGAACTGACGGAAGCGATCGATTTCTGTCTGCGGCCTGACAGCAGAAAAAAGATGTCCCTGCGCAGTCTGCAGATCGCCGGAGCCTACAATATCGAGTCGATGGTTGAAAGACAGCTTCCGGTTATTCAACAATATTTCAAGAATAAGTTATAATGTTAAAGATGAAAGTATTGGTTATTATTCCCGCATACAACGAACAGGATTCTATCGTATCTCTGATCAGGGAAGTCAAAGAATACGGTTACGACTATCTGGTCATTAACGACTGTTCAACGGATCGTACGGATGATCTGCTGAATCAGAACCGGATAACGCATCTGAGTCTTCCGATCAATCTGGGAATAGCCGGGGTGACCCAGGTCGGTTTCATGTACGCCTGCGATCACGACTACGACTGCGTGATCTGCATCGACGGAGACGGCCAGCACCTTCCTCGCTATATGATTGATCTGCTGAAAGAAGTCGAAAACGGAAACGACTATGTCGTCGGATCCCGTTTCGTGAACGAAAAAAAACCGCTGAACATGCGCATGCTGGGAAGTAGACTTCTTTGTTTCCTGATTCGTTTAAAGACCGGACACAAAGTCAGCGATCCGACCAGCGGCATGAGAGCCTTAGGCAAGAAGGTCATACAGGAATTCTCCCGTTCGATGAACTTCTATGCCGAACCGGATGCCTTGTGTCATCTGATTCATAAAGGATACAAAGTAAAAGAAGTACAGGTAGAAATGAAGGAAAGAGAAACGGGAGTATCCTATTTCCATAATCCTCTGAAATCCGTCTATTTCATGCTGTCGGTATCTCTATCCATTATTTTCATTCAGTAAGGAGTCATAGTATGTCGAGTAGTTTAAGACTGGGATTACTTATCGCTTCCATGATCGCGTTTTCATTCGTTCTGTTTTTTGTAATGAACAAGAAACTGAACATCAAGTATTCGATCGTCTGGCTGTTATGGGCAATCTCCACGCTGGTCATGGCGATATTCCCGGAGACTTTCTATCAGTTTTCCCATCTGGTCGGCATCGAGATCCCGGTCAATGCGGTCTTCCTGATCATGATCGGTCTTCTCTACGGGCTGACATTCTACGTCTACATCATGATATCGAAACACAATCAGGAGATCATCAGGCTGACCTATGAAGTCGCCAGATTAAAGAAAGAACTGGAAGAAACGAAAAAGAAATGAACAGGGACAAGATGTTTGTTGTTCCGGGAAGTTTTGTCCCGTATAACGACACCGTTACACTACTGACTTATAAAAGATTAAGAAACGTCGATCTGGATATGGACGTTTTCTGTTTTAAAGGAAAGACCGATGAAAGTCTGCTGAAAGTCCTGGAAAAGGATGAACAGTACCGTAAGTTCCACATGATCTATACTTCCGATCTGGACTGGTCGGTTCCCCGCAATTACCCGCTGCGTCTGCCGGTTTCTCTTTTTCTGATGAACAGGTATGTCAGGGATGCCGTGAAGGTATTTGAGAAGAAACAGTACCGTTACCTGTTCTCTTCCATCGTACCGGGCATTTCTCATATCGCCGCGTACAGGATCAAAAAGAAACATCCGGAAGTAGAATGGTATGCCTCATTCTCAGATCCGTTCAAGGGATCTCCGTACAAGAAGACAGAACTGAAGGACAGAAGCCTGATCTACCGCATTGCGTTCAAGGTCGGATCTTTTGTCCTGTATCACGACCGTTATGAAGAAGTGGCGGTAAGAAATGCGGATAAACTCATTTTCATCTGTGAGGAGCAGAGAGACTTTACCCTGAAACAGTATGAGAATTACGAAGAACTGAAAAAGAAATCCGTCATCATGCCTTTGACCTTCATTCCGGAATGGGATGTCTACAGGAATCTGCTGAATGCTGCGCAGCCTGAGCACAAAGTGAAGCAGGCTGTTCATCTGGGAAGACTCTACGGTCTAAGAAAGATCGATTCTTTCCTGGAAGCCCTGAAGGAACTGCACGAAGAGGATCCTTCCCTGCAGGATAAGATCGTCTTCCACCAGTATTCGGAGATACAGCCGAATGACGTAAGAAAGATCAGGGAATATGGTCTGGAACAGGTATTCATCCTTCATGACAAGGTATCCTACCAGGAATCGACAGAAATCATGAAGGATGCGGATATCCTGGTCCTGTTTGATACCCTTGTGGCAGGCTGTCCGATACAGCCATATCTTCCCAGCAAGATCGTTGAATATCTCCTGCTGAAGAAGCAGATCCTGGGCATCTGCGATCCGAATTCTCCTGCCTACAGGATCCTGAAAGAATACGGATATGATACCGTAGGCAGTGAAAAAGAAACGATCAAGGAGAATATCAGAAAACTCATACGGGGCATTCCGGTCCCGGACTATTCGACAGATAGGCTTAATAATGACGGCTATAATATGCTAGAATTATGAAGATGAAAGCGGCAGATATGAAAAACAGACTGAAAAAGAATTTTGCGGAGAACAAAATTCTTTTATCTATATTCCTGATTTCCTGGATTCTGCTGCTTATCTTTACATTAAGCAGCTACCGGACAACCTTGGGAAAGCTTTCCGTCGGAAACGATTCCTATGACAGATCCGTGGCTGAAGTCAACGAGAACGTAAGCATTGAAGCAGTCATTCCGGCTGTACAGGACGGAGAGAGCGTTTCCATCCTTTTTGCCACCTATGCCCGGATAAATGAGGGGACTGTTACGGTACAGATCGCAAACGATACGACAGAAGAGATCTATGCGTCTGAAACGATCGATGTCGGAAAGATCATCGATAACGATTTCCGGACTTTTCCCTTGAATCATGTTCTGTCTGATTATGACCGGATCAGGATCTCCATCGATTCCGACAGTTCCGATGGAAAAGGAGTCGGAGTCTATTATTCCAACGGATCCTGTTTTGAAGATTCCGTTTTCCGTATCAACGGGGAACAGGTGGACGATGCCGATCTGAGCCTGAAATATCTGATCCACAACGATGAACTGAAAGGTTTTGCCTCCGGCATTGTCTTTTTTACTTCGATCGGCATGTTTTTTCTTGCCTTTCTGCTGCTTCTGTTTGACCCTTCCAGGGAAGTTCTGTTTACCTGCGCCATCATCGTCATGGGAATACTGATGATGATCATCATCGTTCCCGATTCACCTCCTGATGAGCTGAGCCATTATGAAGTAGCGCTTCAGGTCTCCAACATGATGATGTTTACTGAACAGAAAACGATCGATTCCGTTTA
>JAFZQL010000024.1 GCA_017620435.1 Erysipelotrichaceae bacterium | reverse complement strand
TGCATGCCTAAAAACAGTCCGGCAATGCTTCTTTCGTTAACCGGCATCTTCAGCACATCTTTATCGTCATACATGATCGTTCCTTCCGTTACTGTATAACGGGGATCGCCCATGACTGCCGCCAGCAGCGTAGACTTGCCGTTGCCGTTGGGTCCCATCAAGGCATGCGCTTCTCCCTGATTGACGGTCAGATCTACACCTTTCAGTATTTCCTTATCTTCTACAGATACATGAAGATTCTTTATTTCCAAAGTTTTCATATCATCACCTTTTTTCGAAAATATTATACCCCGTATTGTTATGAAATGCCGATTTATTATCCGTTTGAACCGATTATGAACTTTATCTGAATTCTTTCATTTTAAATTGTATTAAAACAGACATGATTATATAATATATAACGTTTGGAGGATTTATATGGATAAAAAAGAACTTTTCAAGAAATACTGGTTTATCTGTCTAGTCGCTGCCGCATTGCTGATATTTATCGGCATCTATGCAGCTGATTCCTATAAAAACAGAGAAATAACCGTATCAAACAAACAGATCGACGGAAAATATGTCGTCTATACCGTCGATGGCGAACCGGTGTACGCGGACGATTTCTACGAGAAGCTTTACACGGCTGCCGGTCAGACGCAGGCTGTCGTCGCCTATGAGAGGGCGATCTTCGATGCCGGTATCGAAACAACGGATGAAATGAAGAACAACGCCGCCGGTTACGCGACCAGCATTCTTTCTTCCTATTCGCAGGAATATATCCTTTCTTCGCTGAAAGCCATGGGATATACCAATGGTCTTGATGATCTGACGCAGTATTACATCGATGCCCAGAAACAGGACCAGCTGATCAGGGACTATGTTCTGGCAAATACCGATGACTATGTCATTCCTGTTTTAGGAACCAACGGCAGGATCATTTATCATATCCTGATCATGTGCGATACGACTCCTGTCTATGATGATGAAGGAAACATCATAGAATATACAGCCAATCCTACCGAAGAACAGACTGCTGCCTTAAACAACGTTCTGGAATATCTCCAGGATGAAAACAATTCATTTGAATATGCGGCCTACCAGTTCTCGGATGATACAGGTTCCAAGGAAAACGGCGGTTATATCGGCGCTCTGAATGAAGAAAACGCAGAGAATTATGATCAGATGTTTGCGAAGGCTGCACTTGTACTGAATGATGACGAGATCTCCGATATCGTTGTATCGCAGTTCGGCTATCATATCATTAAAAACGCCGGATCATCTGTAGAAAAGGCCGTTCAGGACTACTACTTCCTTTCCGATCTGGAAAACAACAATCCGGATCTTGCCATAAAAGCCGTAATGCAGAAAGGCGAAGAACTCGGATTTGAGATCAAAGATGAAAGGCTGCTCAACAGTATTATGAGCCAGCTGGAAAGCGAGGAGAACTAAGATGAAAAAAGCATTCACACTGATATTCGTTGTCCTGTTTTTATCGGCATGTTCTTCCAAAAACATGTACTCTTATCTGAGCAATGGCGATGATGTCATTTTCACCGGTCCGGGCAATGTTTCTTATACTTACAACGATCTGTACAAATCATTAAAAGTGTCTTCAGCCGATACGATCGAAAACGAGATCCTGCTGACGATCGCCAACGGATACGAGATCGACAGAGAAGACCTGGAAAGACAGGCGCAGGAAGCAATTGACCTGTATGTCCAGTTGGGATATGAAGACTATCTGATCAGTTACTACGGATCTCTGGATGCATACAAGGAGATCTACGTTTCAAATCTGATCCTCAATGAACTGGCAAAGGTTTACGTCAATGAGAATTACGATACGTTAAAGGAAAATGATCTTCCGGTTAAAATGCAGCTTGCGTCTTTCGATTCTGTTGAAGAAGCGCAGAAATGTATCGATGATTTCAACAACGGTTCCACATTCGACATGGCTGCCATCAACAACAACAGCCTGAATACGCCGCAGAGCAGCGTATACACCGATTCCGATTCATCGCTGGTCTATGAGGTCAAGGATTACCTGAATTCTACGGATACGACCGGAGTTTCTTCCATCATCAAGGCTACTTCCATGTCTAAGGATGATGACGGCAACAACGTTGAAACCTACACCTATTACGTACTGAATATCGAAAGCAGAGATCCGGATGAGTTTAAGGAAGATTATATCAATCTTGCCGCTACAAACGCATCCATGGATACTGTCAACGAATACTTCTTCTCATCGCATGAACTGAAGTTCTTTGATCAGGACATCTATGAGATCATGTCTGAAAAATTCGAGGAACTGAAATAATGTGCATCTTCTGTAAAATCATCGAGGGAGAGATCCCATCCAAGAAAGTCTATGAAGATGAACAGATCCTGGCTATTCTGGATATATCACAGACTACCAAGGGTCACACCCTGGTCATGCCGAAAAAGCATTATGATAAGTTCCTGGATATGCCGGAAAATGAATTCGGCCTGCTGATGGAAAAGACACAGCGGATCGCCGGACAGATCGTCAGAAATCTCAACGCCAAAGGATGCAATATCCTGATCAATACCGGTGAAACAGCCGGACAGACCGTTATGCATATGCATGTTCATATCATTCCAAGATATGACGAAAACGACACGGTAAGCTTCAGCTTTCATGAAAATCAATACGATCTGGATGAGATACTGAAAGAGATAAAAGAAAACTGAGTGCAGACTCAGTTTTTTTATTCCGGTCTTATCTGTATTCTTTGAATGCCGGTAACGGCCTTTTCTTTATCATCGATGTCGATGACGACTCCGCAAAGCATGCCCTCCCCGGAAGCGATCGTATAGATTGTTTTTTCTTTTTTGATCCCTGAACGGATCGATTCTTCGATCTCTCTGCCTATGATCGATTCATAGGCCCCGCACATGCCGGTATCGGTGATAAAGGCACATCCGTCGATAATCGCTTCGTCAGCAGTCTGTACATGCGTATGCGTTCCTACAACGACTTTGGCTTTCTCTTTAAAATATTCAAGAAACAGCCTTTTTTCTGCCGTCGTTTCCGCATGCAGATCGACAAAATAGAAATCCGGGCGCAGCTGTTCTGTTCTTTCCAGTACAGCCTTGAACGCCGTATACGGATCGCTGTCTGCTTCCGGCATCAGTACTGATCCCAATATATTCGTAAGACAGAATCTGATTCCCTTATAAGTAATCAGCTTGTAATAGTTATCCGTCGTTCTCTTGGAATGATTGTAAGGAATGACCAGCCTGTCCATGTCTTCAATGTGTTCGTAGATCTCGGCCTTGGAAAAAGTATGATTTCCCATCGTAATATAGTCGATTCCTTCATTCATGAGCTGTTTATAGATCTTATAGGTAATACCCTTGCCATGAGCGGCATTTTCAGCGTTGGCAATCACCAGATCAGCCTGATAATCCTGCTTCAGAACATATAAAAGCGAAGAGACAACGTCTCTTCCGCTTTTTCCAACAATATCTCCTAAAAACAGTATCCTCATTATTTCGCTGTTTCGGAAGCCCTCGTTTCACGGATGACCGTTACTTTGATCTGGCCCGGATAAGTCAGTTCGTTCTCGATACGATCCTTGATCTCTCTGGCAATGACGACACATCTGGCGTCCGATACTCTTTCCGGTACGACCATGACTCTGACTTCTCTGCCCGCCTGGATCGCATATGCTTTTTCAACGCCATCGTATTCATTGGCGATCTTTTCCAGAGCTTCCAGTCTGTTGATGTAGTTTTCGATTCCTTCGTATCTTGCGCCAGGTCTGGCAGCGGATAAGGTATCGGCTGCAGCAACTAGCAGCGAGATCAGGTTGTCGGCAGGAACATCGCCATGGTGAGACTCGATGGCATTTACGACTTCACGACGTTCACCGTGTTTCTTGGCGATCTTGGCGCCCAGTTCGACATGTGTCCCTTCCTGCTCGAAATCAACAGCCTTGCCGATATCATGAAGCAGACCGGCTCTTTTTGCCAGATTCTGGTTCAGGCCCAGTTCGGCAGCCATCATTCCCGCAAAGGATGCGACTTCAATGGAATGTTCCAGACCGTTCTGGCCGTAGGAATATCTGTAACGCATTCTGCCGATCAGTTTGACAAGTTCTTTGTCCATCTTGCCGATCTGCAGCTTGAAGCAGGCATCCTCGCCATACTTGGTGATGTTCTCTTCCATTTCCTTTGTTGTTTTCGCAACAACATCTTCAATTCTTCCCGGCTGAATCCTGCCGTCTCTGATCAGTGTTTCCAGAGAGAGTCTGGCGATCTCTCTTCTGATCGGATCAAAGCAGGAAACGGTAATCGCTTCCGGCGTATCGTCGATGATCAGGTCGACACCGGTAGCCTGTTCGATCGCTCTGATGTTTCTGCCTTCACGTCCGATGATCCTTCCTTTCATTTCTTCGGAAGGAAGCGTTACGACGGAGACAGTCCTGTCAAGCGATTCATCCTGAGAATACCTCTGTATCGCCGTAGCGATGATTTCTCTGGCATTCTCTGCCGCTTTTTCTTTCGCTTCTTCTTCTTTGTCACGGATATAGGCGGCTACTTCATCAGCCATCTTCGTTTCCACGACATCCATCAGTTCTTTCCGTGCTTCTTCCTCACTCATGTTAGAAACACGCTCTAAAAGTGCAATCTGTCCGTCAATGCGAGATTGCAGATCCTGTTCCATTTT
>JAFZQL010000006.1 GCA_017620435.1 Erysipelotrichaceae bacterium | reverse complement strand
CTCCCGCTTCATATCCGGAGGGTATTCGATCTGTTCTCCGTTCCTGTACTTTCTGATACACTCCAGTTTGAATTCCTTACTGTACTTCATAAATGAAAAGTGAACCTCCTTTCGTTGGTCCAACTTTAGGGGTTCACTTCAATTTCTACAGTTTTTTAATAGTTGTACTCCATCAGATTGACCATGACGTTTCCGGTATCTTCATAATAGACTTCATAGAGACCGATCGATCGGAATCCGACTTTTTCATACATCTTTACCGCCATGTCGTTACCGTTGATCACATCGAGATGGATGGCTTTTACCTTTCCTGAAGTATCTTCAATGATATGATTCAGCAGCTTCTTCGAGAGACCTTTTCCTCTGAAATCAGGATGAATCGCCAGAAGATGCAGAACGGCAATCTCGTTCTCATTTAGTTTCAGACTCCACGGCGCTTTCAGATAATTCTCATCTTCATGCAGAGAGATACATCCTGCTCCGACATATCTCCCCTCTTCTTCCATAACATAAAACAGATCATCTTCCAGATGCTTCTTCAGATCTTCTTTGGAAGGATATACATCCTTTGTCCAGGAAGCGCCGTAAGCATCATATTTCTGATGATCGATGATCTCGTTGTAGAACCCGTAAAGCCGTTCCAGTTCGTCTGTTTCAGCAATTCTGTATTTCATTTGACTAAATTATAGAAACAATCAGCGGTGATATCAATCAGCCCCTCAGGGTAACAGTATTCACTCGTATGAAGCCCCGCATGGTCTTCTCCGGCGCCTATTCCGAAGAAAGCGCCTTGATGATCCTGCAGGTAATAGGCAAAGTCCTCGCTCCAGCGCATCGGTTCTTTCAGAAGACCACCATCGAGCTTCTTTAGAATTTCCTGTACCTGTTCAGGATGATTCACTGTCGCAGGATAATAATCGACTTCCAGACAGCTGAACTCAAGTTCCCCTTTCTTTCTATCGATAAGATCAATGATCTCTTTCTTCAGCTGCAGAAGTTTCTCATCCGTTTTACTTCTTAACGTTAGATAGATTTCCGCTTCATGTGCCATGACACCGAATGTTTCCTCACCCATGCGTACACCGATGACGGTAATCATCTGATCCAATGTTTTATATGCGTCACAAAGCTGCAGGATTTCGGCAACCGTTCCGCTCGGGCTGATTCCAAGTTCCGGATATGCGGCATGAGAACTCTTTCCTTTCAGTCTGAGGATCAGACCGCACGAAGCACAGGCAAAAGTATCCATTGCCGTAAACACTTTACCGAAAGGAAAACCCGGAAGATTGTGCTGACCGTAAATGATGTCATCATCGTCTAACGCTTCCAGACAGTTCCTGGCCCCCTGCCCGTTTTCCTCAGAAGACTGAAAAAGGAGTTTTACGTTCTTCTCTGTCCCTTCCCGTTCGATCCGCAGCGCACACTGACACAGGGCAGCACTATGACCGTCGTGACCGCAAAGATGCATCGCTTTACCTTCATCTATAGTGACCGCATCATAATCGGCTCTTAAAACAATACTTCCGGATAAATCATTAACCCGTTGTTCATAATAAAAACCTCCCGGTACTTCATGGTATGCCATGGAAGTATGACGGTTCATAAAACCGGTAATCAGCCGTTTCGTTTCAGTTTCTTTTCCTGAACATTCAGGACTGCTGTGGAGCGCAAGGAAGAGTTCATGTATACATTCATCCATATGCTTATCCTTATGCAGCGGTTTCGCTTTCTTTCTGCAGACTGATGTTCTTTCTAAAATAGCCCGGTGTCATGTTCTTTAATCGGATAAAGTTGCGGGTAAAAGTCTTTACGTTGTTGTAGCCTACTGTGGTCGCCACTTCAATGATCGCATCGTTTCCCGTCAGCAAGAGTTCGCAGGCCATGTTGATCCGCAGATAATGAAGCAGATCATCGAAGTTCTTTTCTACCAGATAAAGCAATGATCTGTTCACATCGATGTAGCTGACATTGAATCTTTCGGCGACATCGATGATCCTGATATCTTCTTTGTAATGATTGTTGATATAGGACAGGATCTCAAAACTGATGGATTTGTCTTTCTCTTTAAAGATGTGTTCTTTGGCCTTGTAGATGTCTCTGTACTGTGCAGGTGAAAGATCCATTCTTGGCGTAAAGACCTTGATCA
This sequence comes from Erysipelotrichaceae bacterium, assembly GCA_017620435.1. Taxonomy (GTDB): domain Bacteria; phylum Bacillota_I; class Bacilli_A; order Erysipelotrichales; family Erysipelotrichaceae; genus Colivicinus. The sequence continues at coordinate 1,187 of JAFZQL010000006.1, read as the reverse complement.
GATGGGAAGCATCCGCAAAGCCGACAAATCCGGCAATATCATTGAGAGACATGTCCGTATAGGTTAGAAGATCTACCGTTTTTGTAATGCGCATTTCATTGACAAGATCGGTAAATGACATCCCCGTCACATCGGTAATGTATTTGGATATGGAGGATTCCGACATGTAGAAGATCTCGGAAAGAATCTTCAGCGTCAGGTTCTGGGAGATATGGGAATAGATGTATTTGAATACGGCAGGTCGATCATCCAGTTTAATGGATTTCCCGTCTATCCTTTTCAGATCCGACTTGGAGATGATCCTGACATAGCTGATCAGCAGTTCGATCAGCTTATTGGAAATGTAGATATCGCTCAGTATCCTTTCTTTCGGTACATCATAAAGTGATTCCGTTCCCACTTCCGTCTTGATCTGGTTCATGATCGAAGTGATGTTTTCGACTTCTTCTTTGTTGAGCTGCGCTACCGGAGATTCCGCGATTGGATTGATCAGACTCAGGAATTCGCCGGAAGTGTTGTAGTTGTAGCGGACATCGGAAAGAAATTCGCTGTTATAGACGATTTTAATAAAATGCAGCGGTTCTTTCACACTGGTGATGATCGTTGTATCCCATGGAAGAATGGCAATAAAAGTATTCTGTTTTACCGGATACTGATAGCCGTTGATGACCATCGTGGCTTTTCCGGAAAGAAAAAACCAGAACCGGGATGACTGGTGGATCAGCGGTTTGGTCGGACTGTCGATATATTCTACATCATAGCTGCAGAGTTTTCTTTTGTCATAGCTGGAACAGAACTGTTCCTGGATCTCCTGCAGATCTCTGTTTTTCATACAGCTCCATTATAACCTAAAATGCCTCATTCAGAAAGAACGAGGCATCTCAGGGACCAAGACATTTCTGTCCTGATCATTCGGGAATAAGTTATGAAATATACAATGGATTTTTCTACAGGATCATCATTGCGATCGTAACAATGATGATGTTTGCAATACCGATGACGATGATCGGTTTCAGAGCGAACTTCATGTAGGTCGGATATTCGATCTTGGCTGTCTGCAAGCCGCCCATCAGTGCTCCTGCAGTCGGTGCGAACAGGTTGATCAGACCGTTTGCGGCGGAGAAGATCAGGATCAGTACTTCAACGGAGAAGCCCAGCTGCGATGTTACAGGACCCATGATCGGCAT
>JAFZQL010000224.1 GCA_017620435.1 Erysipelotrichaceae bacterium | reverse complement strand
TAACCAGGGTAATGGAGACAACACCGGTAGCCAGCGCTCCGCCGATCTTGTTGATGAGAGGCTGGATGGAGAAGGTGATGGAGTCGTTTCTCTTACCTAGTTTCCACTGGCCGTATTCAATCGTATCAGAGATGAACATCAGCATCAGCAGCTGTATGAATGCCTCACCCACAAAAATGACCACCGCACCCAAGGCAATCATAGCCAGCGAACGGTCTGCAAAGAAGAAGATGATATAGCCGATCACGACGATAATCGTTGAAATGGCATAGAATTTCTTTCTTGTGAAGAGCTTGGAAACCAGCGGGAAGACGATCAAAGCAGCAAGCTGGGCAACGCCGCAGGCGGCAGCCAGGATCGCATACTTGTCGATGTCGCAGTAGATGTATTGCATGTAGTACAGGGCAAAGTTGGTTGTCGAGACATAGCCGACGGTAAACAGCGCCATTGCCAGCGTCACCCACATCAGCTGATCGTTGGCAAACAATACGTGGAAGAGTTCCTTCAGAGAAGTCTGTTCCTCTTCTTTAAACTGTCCTTTGTTTTCCTTAACCCCAATCACCGTAAACAGCTGGAACGCGATCATCAGTACCGATACGATAACCGCCAGAAGGAAGTATCCTTTTTCGCCTCCTCCCAGCATCTCCGTAAAGGAAGGATAGCCGATCATGACGATAAACATGCCGATATTGGCACAGATCCTGGCAAACGCACCGAAGTCTTCTCTCTTCTTCTGATCCAGCGTCAGAGAAGGCATCATGGACCAGTAGGCGATGTCGTTGATGCCGTAGCTGATATCCCAAAGGATGTAGGCGACACCGAAGACCAGCACATACTTCACGCCGGTCAGACCGAAGTCCGCAAACATGATCAGATAGAACACGACCGCCAGCAGGCATCCCACCAACATCGGCGGTTTGTATTTGCCCCAAGGGGACTTGATGTTGTCGATGATCAGACCGGTGATCGGATCGTTGAGTGCGTCAAAGATCCTTAATACGGTAAGCACCAGAGAAACCATCGCAAAAGTGGTAAGCGGAAGCTGCAGGATGTTGGAGAGGAAATAGATCATGGCGTTTGCTTCAAACGCGTAGAACATATCTCTGCCGACTGTCCCCAGCCCAAAGAAGTACTTGTTTTTCGTTTCTTGTTTCATTGTTTCATCTCCTTTATTTCATACATATCGGAACCGTAATCCAACGGTATTCTTAAACTGTCGTTAAACCCTGAACCCAGGAAAAGGTTGTTCAGATAGATCCCGCTTCTCAAAGCGGCACCGGAAGCCCGGTAGTTCTGTCCTGCCGCATCCATGCCTTTGCGTTTTCCGATCTCATTCATGATGTGTCCGTTGGCGTCGATCTTAACCGGAAGAACGAAGTTGATCAGGTGGCCGAACTGGCGGATGTTGTGCAGATAAGGGCGGGAAACGATTTCATACATCGCGTCGTCGTTTAATCCGAAGGCAAACAGCTTGTCATAGACCGGAGCGGCATGGACCAGTCTTCTGAATTTGGAAACGATCGTTTCTTCCCCGCGGACTTCAAAGGATTCGTACGGTTCTTCTTCACCGATGCGATAGAACCTGCCGTACTGGAAAGTCTGACGATGTTTCTTGTAGTAGGCGACCTGCTTCTTGACCTCTTTCTTTTCGACCGGAGAAAGCAGGTTGAGATCCAGCTCATAACCCAGACAGCCGTAGGCGGCTACCGTGAAACGGGTCTCCAGCGGTGTCTGACGCAGGGTCTGCAGATGCGGAGAAGCGGAAACATGAGCGCCCATTGTGGATTGCGGATATAGGTAGGAGAGACCTTTCTGAATGTCTATCCTTTCAATCGGATCGGTATCGTCGGAAGCCCAGATCTGCGGCGAGTAGCACAGCATGCCCAGATCGAAACGGTTGCCTCCGGAGCTGCAGGATTCAAACAGAACATGCGGTCTAGGCGTGAAGATCCTGTCGAGCACTTCGTACAGTCCTTTGATATATTCATGGCTGTATACGCCGGTAACACCGTCCATCATCCGATTCACGTCCCACTTGATGTAGTCGACCTTGTTTCTGTCGATCAGATCGGAGACGTTTTCGACGATATAGTCTCTGACTTCCGGGTTGGTCAGGTCCATCAGGAGCTGATGTCTGCCAAACAGCATCTCTCTGTCTTTTTCAACGATCGCATATTCCGGATGTTTCTCGTAAAGTTTTGAATCTACATTGATGGATTCCGGTTCTACCCAGATGCCAAATAGCATACCCAGATCGTGGATCTCCTTTGACAGGGAACGGATGCCGCCCGGGATCTTCTTGGTGTTGCAGTCGTAGTCGCCAAGTCCCCTCGTGTCGTTGTTTCTTCTGCCGAACCAGCCGTCATCCAGGACAAACAGCTCCATTCCCAGAGAATGTCCCTGCTTCGCCAGTTTGACAAGCTTGTTTTTGTTGAAATCCATGCCGAAGGCTTCCCAGGAATTGATCAGCACCGGTCTCTCTTTTTCTTTCCAGTCGGAACGGACGATGTGTTTATTGATGAAATCGTGGAAATGATGAGACAGATCATTGAGTCCTTTGTCGGAGAAGGTCAGGATCGCTTCCGGTGTCTCAAATGAAGCGCCTTTCTTCAGTTCATAGACGAACCTCTCCGGATTGATACCACTCTGTATCCTGTGTATCCCGTATTCGTCCTTCGATACGCTGGAATAGTGGTTTCCGGTATAGACCAGGTTGAAGCCCCAGGCTTTTCCGTAGTTTTCGTTTGTATCTTTTCTTTTGATGATGAATCCCGGATTCTGTTTGGCGGAAGAGAAACCGACTCTTGATCCGATGGTATAGGTCCCTCTTTGAATGTCGTGCAGATTGACATGAGCCTCTTTGTCCCAGGCTCCGCAGAAATCCATCATCTGCAGATTGTCTTCATACAGATCCAGACAGTAGGACATCAGTTTGTGCAGGAAATACTTTCTGCTACTTTGGTTGATCAGAACAGCCCTTCTGGTAATGACGTCTTCTTGAGGATAGACGGTGTAGTACAGGTCCAGCTGCAGTTTTCTGACCTCGTCTTTCAGATGAACGATCAGAGTCTTGTCTGCGCCATAGGCACTCGGCAGACCCGGTATCCCGATCTCTCCATCCTTTATTTCATAAGAATCAAACAGAAACTCTGTGGTATAGGAATCATCCGCTTCCAGTTCGATGGAAGCCTCTTTAAAATCCCCTCTGCCGTAAGAGCCGTATTCCTGGGCGATGTGGTCCAGAGAATAGGACGGATCTTCCTTGTACAGGATCGTGCTGCCGTAGGAAAGACAGCGCTTCAAGGCAAGCTCTTCGCCGTCTTCGATCCTGACCCGGCATCCGTAATGGAGATGTTCCAGATGTCTGTACTGATTGACATAGAAAAAATAAGACGTGTTATTGGTGCTTAGTAAAAACACATTGTCTTTTATTTCGATTGTGTTCATTGATCTGCCCCCATATCTACTTATTATTTTATCAGTTTAAACAGATTACAGATACAGAAAATAGGCGGATAGTATAGGATAAGAGTACCGGAGCCAAGTATAATAGAGACATAAGAGATGAAACATGGAAAGAATGTTTTTCTTTGATATCGACGATACGTTGTACGATCTTGCGGATCCGTTTCGTAAGACGTGCAGGCACTTCTTTGAAGAGGATGTTCCGATGGACGGTTTGTTTCTGGCGTTCCGGAAACACGGAGAAGTTTCTTTTATGGCGGTCGAGAACAGAAAGATGTCGATGAAGGAAATGTACTGCTACAGACTGCAGAAGGCTTTTGAGGATTATGGGATAGAGATGAGCGAAGAAGAAGCCCTGGCGTTCCAGGATGTCTATCAGGAACATCAGCATCAAATCGAAGTGTCGGATGAGATGAAGGCCTTCCTTGATCAATACAGCGGACTTGTGCCGTTCGGCATCCTGTCCAACGGCCCTTCCGGACATCAGTGGGACAAGGTGAGGTCTCTGGGACTTCTGAAATGGATCAGAAAAGAAGATGTTGTCGTTTCCGGAGACGTTGGTGTGACAAAACCCGATGAAAGGATATTCAGGATCGCTGAAGAAAAAGCGCAGGGAAAGCAGCTATGGATGATCGGCGATTCGTTTGAAAGCGATATTGCCGGCGCACACAAAGCCGGGTGGCATACGGTCTGGATCAACAGACGCAGAAGAATTCCGGAAGACAGGAGCATCGTTCCGGACTATACGGTATATTCCGAAGAAGAGATGATCGATACGTTAAGACAAATCATAGAAGGACAAAGAAAATGAAAAAGGTCAGACAGACGCAGATCTATATCGGACTGAACGATTCCGATACCTATACGCAGAAATTCGAGACGGAGAAATACGTATCCATTTTAAAGAGAGTGTGTCAGGGCTATCATGTGGCCTTTTCCATGAGTCTGATCAACGGAGGATACTTCCACGAGGACGGCACTTATGTGGAAGAGAACACGCTGATGCTGACGCTGCTGGATGTGGATGAACAGACGATCGAAGAGATCGCCAAGGACCTCTGTGCCTTCTTCAATCAGGAGAGTGTGATGGTCAGCAGCAGCGAAGCGGAAGTACATTTTGTGAAGGACAGCATCGGATGATCCGTATCAGCATTCTTACATTGTGTCCTGAAGAGTTCGTTTCTTTCCTGAAGACCCCATTGATTGAAAGAAGCGTTTCTTCCGGTATCCTGAACATTGAGATCGTCGACATCCGGGATTATGCGCCGGGAAGTTTTCGTAAGATCGATGATTCCCCATACGGCGGCGGAGCCGGGACCATTCTAAGGGTACAGCCTGTAGAGGATGCCCTAAAGGCCGTCTGTAACGAAAACAGCCACGTCGTCATCACCTCTCCGATCGGGAAACCTTTTAAACAAAAGGACGCCGGACGGCTGTCGAAGATGTCACATGTCGTTCTGGTCTGCGGCCATTACGAAGGATATGATGCCAGGATCTATGATCTTGCGGATGAGATGCTGTCGATCGGCGACTATGTCCTAAGCGGAGGCGAACTTCCGGCCATGGTCATCGTTCAAGCCGTCATGCGGCTGGTGGATGGAAGCATGAAGAAAGAAAGCGTCATCGACGAATCCTTTACAGAAGGTCTGCTGGAATACCCGCAGTACACCAAGCCCGCAGACTACAAAGGCAGGAAAGTACCGGAGATCCTTCTGTCGGGCAATCATGAAAAGATCAGGGAATGGCGCAAAGAAGAAGCTCTGAAAACGACAGAAAAACTCAGACCGGATCTGCTGAAAAAGAAAGAAATCGATGCGACATTAAGAAACTATATCGAAGAAAAGATTCTTCCGGAATACGAGGGATATGAAGCGTCCCACGGCCCGGAACACATTCAGACGGTAATCAGTAACAGCCTTGAGCTCAGCAAAGACCTGGATGTGGATATCGACATGGTCTATACGATCGCGGCCTATCACGACATCGGCCTGCGCTACGGAAGAGAGGACCACGAGATCAGTTCCGGAAGATGGCTGCAGGAAGACAGGAAGCTGAGAAGCTGGTTCACGGAAGAAGAGATCCTTATGATGAAAGAAGCTGTCGAAGACCACCGTGCCAGCAGGAAGGAAGAACCCCGCAGCATCTACGGGCGTATCGTTGCGGAAGCGGACCGGGACATCATTCCGGAGAGGATCATCTCAAGATGTGTTCAGTATGAAACGGCCCACAACCCGCAAGACAG
>JAFZQL010000223.1 GCA_017620435.1 Erysipelotrichaceae bacterium | reverse complement strand
GGTAATACAGAAATAATCCATCTTCTTTATTTTATATGATTCGCCCTTAGTTGACCACAGGCAGCATCAATGTCGTCTCCTTTTTTCTGTCTTAAAGTCACGGCAACGCTGTTTTTCTTCAGCAGATCATAGAATCTCAGCGCATTCTCGTCATCCGAAGTCTCAAAGTCTTTCTCCGAGACCTTGTTGTAAGGACTCAGGTTGATATAGGCATTCAGACCTTTTAAGAGATCTCTGATCTCATCTGCTTCTTTTCTGGAATCATTCACACCCTTCAGCAGCAGATATTCAAAAGTCAGACGGCGGTTGTTCAGCGTGCTGTATTCTTTCAGGGCATCAAAGAGTTCTTTAAGCGGATAGGCTCTGTTAACCGGCATCAGCCGGTTTCTTAGTTCATCATTCGGAGCATGTAAAGATATGGCCAGATTGTACTGCAGATTCTCCCTGGCGAATCTTCTGATCCCCGGAACGATACCGCAGGTAGAAATAGAAATATGTCTGGAACCGATCTGCAGTCCGTACGGATCATTCAGGATGCTCATTGCCCGCATGACGTTATCATAGTTGTCGAACGGTTCTCCCGTCCCCATCACGACGATGTTTCCAAGCCTTTCGCCGTCTTCATCCAGCTGTTTCTGTATCATCAGAGCCTGTGAAACGATTTCACCGGCGCTCAGATCGCGCTGTTTCTTTAAAAGACCAGAAGCGCAGAAGCTGCAGCCCATGTTGCAGCCGACCTGGGAAGACAGGCAGGCTGAAAAACCGTAATCGAAAATCATCAGTACGGATTCTACCAGGGTCTGATCTTCCAGTTCAAAAAGGAATTTCTGTGTACCGTCTTTTGAGATCTGTCTGTCTTTGACGATTAATGGAGAGATAGAAAAATCTTCTTTCATTCTGGCGATCAGGTCCTTGGACAGATCGCTCATCAGATCAAAATCGCTGATCCTTTTGTCGTAGATCCAGCGGAATATCTGTCTGGCATGAAAAGCCTTGACATGATTCTCTTCAAGGTAATCCTGCAGATCTTTCATTGACAAATCGTATATCGATCTCATTCTTTCACCCTTTTTATCTTAGCATAATAGAAAGCATCGCCTTGATCATTGATGATCGTATCTTCTTCCAGCAGTTCATACCGTTCCTCTTCCTTCAGGAATTTTCTGACCAGTCTGTCGTTTTCTTTCCGGTTCAGCGTACAGGTCGAATACAGGATGATTCCTTCTGTTTTTACAAGTTCCTTGATACCGTTCAGCAGTTCCAGCTGAAGTTTTTCCAGTTCATCCAGACTTTCCGGTCTGACATGGAATTTCAGATCCGGTTTTCTGCCGATGACGCCCAGGCCTGAGCATGGGGCGTCTAGCATGATCCTGTCGAATTTAAAGTCTATGACGTCCTTCAGCTTTCTGCCGTCTTCATTCAGATAATGAATACCATTGTAGCCGAGTTTTTCCGCCATCTTCTGAATGAGTTTTACCCTGTTTTCATGAAGATCGTTGGCATAGCAGTTTTCCGGCTTCAGAATATCCAGGCAGTTGAACAGTTTCGAACCCGGAGCGCTGCAGACATCCAGCAGCGTATGGTCTTCCTGCAGATCTAGATGTCTGTATAAAGAAGCGCTGTTGAAATCCTGGATATAGAAATCTCCCTGTTTATACTCTTTTGTTGTCAGGAGGTTTTCTTCCGCGGTAAAGATATCGTCATCCACTGCAGCAATATTCAGTCCTTCAAGGTCTTCCATCCTGCATCTGTTCCGGTTTATACGGTAACAGACGGAAGGAATCTTCTGGTAGATACGAAAGATACTATTCAGCGTTTCTTCGTCGTACTGGCTGGATAAAAGCCTGTAGATCCATTCCGGAAGATTGTTTCTGATCCACGGTTCTTCCGCTTCTTTCGGATTCTTTATCTTGTGCAGCAAGGCATTGATAAAGGCTTTCTCGTGCCTGTTTCTTCCCAGTTCAACATACTCGTTGTTTACAACGTAGTCCTTTTCCTTCAGATAGAAACGTTCATACAGGGCCATGCACAGGATGATCCTGATACGTAAAGAAGTATCGGCTCTTATCTCATCCTGAAACTGATAAGACAGAAACTCATATTTCCTTAGAATGCCGTTGACCAGATTCGTTACAAAAGCCCGCTGTATCTGCGGCAGCTTCTCGAGTTCCTTGCGCATCAAAAGATTGGAATAAGATTCCTCTTTGATCGACTTATATAGGATTTCCAGTGCGGTTTCTCTCTGTGTCATCATGATTCAAGATATAACGGATCAATATCTACTTTGATCCTGGATACATTGTTTTTCTTCAGATATCTGTCGATGATCTTCTGCAGATCTTTCAGCATGCTGATGAGATCCTTATCCATGATCAGGATCCGTCTTCTATACTGTTTTTTGATCTTTGCCATCTCATAGAGACGATATTTCTTGTATCTCAGCCTGCTTATCTGCTTGTCCAGAGCTTCTGCCGAACTCATCAGTCTTGTTTCACTGGTATCGGATACGATGATCTCAATGATGTGAGAATACGGCGGATAGCCGGTCTTTTCGCGATAGTTCATTTCAATGCGGTAAAAATATGTGTAGTCCTGATTCATGACCGCTCTGATCGCATACTGTTCGGTATTGAATGCCTGAATGATGACCTGACCCTTGCTGTCGGCTCTGCCGGATCTTCCCGATGCCTGCATCAGCAGATCGAAAGTCATCTTGGCCGAGTTGTAGTCCTGATGCATCAGTCCGGCATCGGCGTTAAGAATGCCTACCAGTGTCACATCGGGATAATCCAGACCTTTGGCGATCATCTGCGTCCCGATCAGAATATCTGTCTCGTGACATTCAAAACGTTTCAGAATGCTTTCATGTGCTCCTTTTCTTTCAACGTTATCCCGGTCCATTCTTTCGATTCTGGCCTGCGGATATCGTCTATGGAGCTCTTCTTCCACTCTTTTTGTACCAAAACCGTAGTAGATCAGGCTGTCCTTGCCGCAGTTGGGACATGTTTTCGGTATGCGGTACGTCTTTCCGCACTGATGACACTTCAGTACATTCTCATCTTTATGATAATTCAAAGGTGTATCACAGTCTGTACACATCAGAGTCGTAGAACACTCGCTGCACTTGATGATTGGCGAATAGCCCCTCCTATTGAGTAAAATGATCACCTGTTTACTGTTATTCAGCGTCTCTCTGATTGCCTCGTCAAGCGGTCTGGATATGATGTAGGAATCTCTTTTACGGATCTGTCCGGCAAGATCTATGACTTTTATTTCCGGCAGATTCAGATTGATCCGCTTACGCAGCTGGAGAAACTCATAATCGCCTCTCAAAGCTCTGGTATAGGATTCCAGCGAAGGCGTAGCGCTTGCCAGAAGAACTTTTGCCTCATGAGTCAGAGCTCTTTTAAAAGCGACGTTTTTTGCCTGGTAGCAAGGTACATTGTCCTGTTTGTAAGACTGATCGTGTTCTTCGTCGATGATGATCATACCCAGTTTCTTAAACGGCAGAAATACTGCGCTTCTGGTTCCGACGACGATCCTGACCTCACCCTGTTTTACTCTCTTGTACTGTTCATATCTTTCCTGATCGGACAGTTCGGAATGGTAGAAAACGACATCTTCAAAACGTTCCTTTACCCGCTGTATCATCTGCGGAGTCAGCGAGATCTCCGGCACCAGGATCAGTACTTCCCTGTCCTGCTTCAGATAGTGTCTCGCAAGATGCAGATAGACTTCCGTCTTGCCGCTTCCGGTTACGCCAAACAGCAGCGATACGGTCTTATCGGTCTGAATGATCGTATCATAGGCTTTCTGCTGATCCTGTGTCAGCTGTTTAAAAACAGTGGAAGATACCGGCTTGTTCTGATATTCAGCCTCGGATGTGTATTCGCTGACTGCTCCTTTTTCAAACAGTTTCCTGATGATTCCGGCAATGATCTTATTCGCATCGGACAGACTCATATCATCCTGCAGCTGTTCAAACACAGCTCTCTGTTTTTCCGTCAGATCGAATTCTCCCGGATTCTTTCTGATCCTTCTGATCATTTTCGGATTTCTGATGGTCCGATCGGTTTTTAAAGTCTTCGGCAGCATCGCATTGAGACAGCTGATCAGCGGCGATATCGTAGTTCTTGAAAGCCAGAACGCAAGATCAAAAAGCTCGTCGGACAATACAGGCTCGCTGTCGACTACTTCCAGTATCGGAGACGGTTCAAAACCGAGCTCTTCCCGGATTTCCTGTAGATCCTTATCCGTATATCTGCATCCCGATACGATCGCATGAATCGAAGCATTATGAAATACGACCTTTACCCTACAGAATCTTGTTACTGGTACATCAGAATAGTAGGTAAACGGCCTGTTGACATTCAGACTGGCATTGGTGACATAGACTTCGATCAGATACATACCATCATTATAACAAGAAAAAGGAGCTATCCTATAGCTCCTTCCATATCCAGTTTCAGCAGCTGATTGAGTTCTACCGCATATTCCATCGGAAGTTCTCTGGTAAACGGCTCCAGGAAACCCATGACGATCATTTCCGTCGCCTGGGATTCGCTTAAACCCCTGCTCATCAGATAAAACAGTTCATCTTCCGAGATCTTGGAGACTTTTGCTTCATGTTCGATCGTTGAAAGATGATTCTCGTTTGTATTCTTCGGAATCGTATCGCTTTTTGAAATATCATCCAGGATCAGTGTATCGCATTCGATCTTGGCTTTGGAATAGTCGGCTCTTTTGCCGATACGGATCCAGTCACGGAAATTCGTGATACCTCCGCTACGCGATACAGACTTGGAAACGATGGAAGAAGAAGTATGCGGAGCCAGATGAATCATCTTGGCGCCTGTGTCCTGTTCCTGTCCCTTGGATCCCACAGCGATCGAAATGCACAAGCCATGAGCGTATTCTCCCGCCAGGATACATGCCGGGTATTTCATGGAGATCCGTGAACCGATATTGCCGTCTATCCATTCCATGGTTCCATGGGCTTCTACCTTGGCTCTTTTCGTTACCAGATTCAGGATATTTCCGGACCAGTTCTGAACGGAAGAATACCTGCAGGTAGCGCCTTCACCGACAAATACCTCGACGACCGCCGCATGCATGGAATCTTTAGAATACTGGGGAGCGGTGCAGCCTTCGACATAGGAGCATTTTGCCCCGTCATCGACGATGATGATCGATCTTTCAAACTGTCCCATGGCTTCCGAATTGATACGGAAATAGGACTGCAGCGGTTTTTCCAGTTCTACGCCTTTCGGAACATAGATAAAACTTCCTCCCGACCATACGGCGGAGTTTAACGCTGCCAGCTTGTTGTCGGTAGGCGGAACAATTGTTGCGAAATACTTTTTAAACAGATCGGGATATTCCTTCAGAGCACTGTCGATATCCAGAAAGATGACACCCTTCTCTTTCACCTCTTCCAGCATGTTATGATAGACGGCTTCCGATTCGTACTGCGTCGTTACGCCGGCCAGATACTTTCTTTCGGCCTCCGGGATACCCAGTTTTTCAAATGTATTCTTGATCTCTTCCGGTACATCTTCCCAGCTTTTTTCGGTTTCCTGCGACGCCTTGCGGTAGTAGGTAAAATCCTGGAAATCGATATCGGACAGATCCGGACCCCATTTCTGCATTTCCATCTTTTCAAAGACATGAAAAGCCTTGACCCGGAATTCACACATCCATTCCGGCTCATTCTTGTAGGCAGAGATCTTACGGACGATCTCCTCGCTTAGACCCTTTCCGGTATCGATCAGCGATTCTACATCGTCATGGAAACCGTATTTATAGTCGTCCTGCGCATAGATCGCATCTTCTTTTCTACGATCAGCCATTCCTGTTCTCACTTTCGTCGATCATTTCCTGCATCGCTTTCCAGCCTATTGTTGCGCATTTTATGCGGTTTGCCTGTTTATAGACATTCTTAAACGCTACTGCTTCTTCCAGTTTATCCGGATCATACTCCCTGTTTTCGATCATTTCCAGATAGTTGCTGATGATATCTCTGGCTTCCTCCAGCGTTTTTCCGATCAGCAGATCGCTCATCATCGAAGTAGAAGCAGTCGATATCGTACAGGCAACGCCGTCGAAACGGACATCTTTAATAAGACCGTCCTTAATATCGGCCTGTACGGTAATATCATCGATACAGCTGTCGGATGCCATATGTCTGGACAGAAGATCCTTCCTGTCGATCAGCCCGTGATGATGAGGATATTTGTAATGATCCATGACCAGCTCTCTTAGAAATACAGGATCATTCAGCAGTTCATCTGTTCTACTCATCTTCTTTCCTCCTAAATAAACACATCGATCGCCGATTCCAGGGAAAGACCCTTCAGCGCCTCAACAAATCTGTCTATCTCTTCTTTCGTATTGTAGAAATACAGAGATGCCCTGACACTCTGATCCGTACCGATGATTTCATGCAGGATCTTGGCACAGTGATTGCCGGATCTTACAGCGATTCCTTTCGATGCCAGATATCCGGCGACATCCTGCGCAAAAATGTCTTTCACGTTAAATGTGACAGGTCCGCTCAGATTATCCGGATTGTACAGGATGATCTGGTCCAGATCTTTGATCTGATCGATAAAGTGGCTTCTTAATTCCTTCTCATACGCATGGATCTGATCCATTCCCAGACTCATCAGATATTCACAGGCCGCAGAAAGACCGATGACACCTTCGATGTTCGGTGTTCCGGCCTCGAATTTCTCCGGAGCGTCTTTCAGTATATAGGAACCGTCCGCATAGAAACGGGCATTCATGCCGCCGCCCAGCAGCAGCGGATCCATTTCCTGCAGCAGTGGATACTTTCCGATCAGAACGCCTACCCCGTCCGGACCGCACATCTTGTGGGATGAGAAACAGAAGAAATCCGCATCCAGATCCTTGAAATCGATTTTACGATGTCCGATCGCCTGTGCTCCGTCGACACATACCAGGATATTTCTTTCATGTGCGATCCTGCAGATCTCTTTGATCGGCTGCACGGATCCCAAAACATTGCTCACATAAGCAAGAGATATGACTTTTACACTATCATCCAGACATCTCTCCAGGGCTTCCGGATCCGCATTGGCCTGCTGATCCAGAGGAATATAATGGATCCTGAATCCTTTCTGTTTCGACAGAGAGAACCACGGCAGAAGATTGCTGGCATGTTCCGCTTCACTTAACAGAACAGTATCGCCCTCTTTCAGATGATCCTTTGCAAGACCGTAGGCAACCTGATTCAAGGCGGCTGTAACATTTGCCAGGAAGACGACTTCCTTCGTTTCACAGTTCACCAGTTTCGCTACCGATTCCCTGGTATGTGCATAGGCCTTATCGGCTCGGATTGCCGTATCATAGTCTCCCCGTTCGATATTGCTGTTGTAGCAAGTATAGTATTCCATCATCGCATCCAGTACACAATGCGGTTTATAGGTAGTAGCTCCATTATCAAAATAAATCATATCCGGATGATTCATGATCATAGGAAAATCTTTCCGTACTTCATTTACATCAAACATAACTCTGTGATTTTCCTTTCCAGTTCATTTCTTAACGTCAGTCTCATATCGGTATCGGAAATGACATCGACGATCGGAAGCAGATAGCCCAGGGATATCAGCATCGTGCATTCTTTCATGTCCAGTCCTCTGGACATCATGTAGTAGAGCTGATCTACATCGACTCTGCCGATCGACATCGCATGAGAGGCTTCGACATCATTCTCATCGATCAGCAGCTCCGGTAAAATCGTCGTATTCTGTCCTTCTTCAAAAGATAAGGCTCTTGATACCTGATGGCTCTTTGATCTGACAGCGCCGTTGACGATCTTGCCGATTGCATCGATCATCAGTTTTCCGTCTTTTAGAACAACGGCATAGTTCTTTATTTCTGCAGAGCTTCTCTCGGCCCTGTTTATCACGGACATCCGGTAATCTTTCCTGCTTCTTGCCAAAGAAGCGCTGTTCAGATCCGCATGAGCGGATTTCCCTTCCAGAGATACCTCGACATTTCTGTCTGTATCTCCTGCATTACATTCGCCATAGGCAAGATGCAGACTTCCCTGTTTCTCTACCTGATAGGTCTCTAACGTTTCAATTCTTTGATCAGAATCATTCCAGAACAGAACGGAAACATCCTTGCCTTCCGGAACAGAAGCGTTTATCTCGATCTTCCCGGCATTACGGATACGGAAAAAGGCATTGCCCGAATCGGCAATCTCAAGCTCCAGTTTCAGATCCCGGTCGGTATCGATCTCAAAGGTCTGAAATCCACCGTTCAGTTTTATTCTGCAATCCTGTCCGATATTCATCTGCCGGTCTTACCTTCCAGGTTTTCTCTTACTGCACAGGATCCGATGGATACTCTGCTGTTCTCCTGTTTCTGCGTTTTTTCCGGTTCGATTTCGTATTCCCTGTAGATCCAGTCGTATCCTTTCTTGTCGATACGTTCATACAGTTCCGGACCGCCGTTCAGCGCGATCCTGCCGTTCACCAGCACATGGGTATACTCCGGTCTGATCAGCTCCAGAAAACGCTCGTAATGGGATACAATGATCAGGGACATGTTGTATTGTCTTCTGACGTTGTTGATTGCATCGGCTACGATCTTGATCGCATCGACGTCCAGACCGCTGTCGATCTCATCCAGCATCGCCAGAGAAGGTTTCAGCATCTCCAGCTGCACGATCTCGTTCCGTTTCTTTTCGCCGCCGGAGAATCCTTCATTCAGAAATCTGTGTGCCAGATCTTCGTTCATTTGCAGGTCAGAGATCGTTTTATCCATCTGTTTAATGAACTGGAACAGCGAGATTGGCGATTCTCTTCTGACATTGATCGCGGCACGGAGAAAATCGCTGTTGGTTACTCCCGGTATTTCCTGCGGATACTGCATGCCTAAAAACAGTCCGGCTATACTTCTTTCGTTAACCGGCATCTTCAGTACATCTTCGCCGCCATACAGGATAGAACCTTCCGTTACCGTATAACGGGGATCGCCCATAACTGCCGCCAGTAGCGTAGATTTGCCATTGCCGTTGGGTCCCATCAGGGCATGCGCTTCTCCCTGATTGACGCTTAGATCTACACCTTTCAGTATTTCCTTATCTTCTACAGATACATGAAGATTCTTTATTTCCAGAGTTTT
>JAFZQL010000222.1 GCA_017620435.1 Erysipelotrichaceae bacterium | reverse complement strand
TTACATCAGCGAGATCTGCATCCCTGTTAGAAGAAAGAATTAAACTGAATAAACAAAAAGGGAATGCATTCCCTCATGACAAGAAAGAAAAAGATACTGAACAGTATCTTTTTTGTGTTTACAGTATTTCTAGTCGTTCTTTTTCATCCGTATGACGTTGTAAAGACATATCGTACCGATAACGACGACTGCGCCGATGATCGCTCTGAAGGAAACGTACTCCCCATAGAAGACCGCTACCAGGATTGGATTGAGTACAGGTTCGATGCTGGCGACAAGCGAACCGGACAAAGCCTCGCAGTGTTTCAGGCCGACCGTCAGCAGGGTATATCCGGCTCCGGCCTGGAAGATACCTAAAGCCATTACCAGCAGCAGCGTATGTGAACTGAAGTCGCTTTCCTTCATGATGAAAGGAAGCCCGATCAGTACCGTCAGCATGTGTCCGAACAGAACGGACGACAGAGAATCTCCGTCCTCGAAGTCGTTCAGCATGATCGTCAGTGCATAGAAGACGCCCGAGAGAAGACCCAGCATATCACCCGCAAGCGTCCTGTTTTCTGATCCGTCACTTACGACAAGAACAATACCAAGAAATACGATCAGACAGACGATCAGATCAAGCCTTGTCGGTTTCTTTTGAAACAGAAAAGCCTCAAACAGAATAATAAAAACAGGGGCCGTATACTCCAGCACGATCGCCGAAGCGGCACTGGTCATCTTCATCGATGCCACGTAGCATACCAGCATCGCCGCTACGAAGACCGCTCCCAGAACAACTGTTCTGTTGATCACGATCTTATGTCCGCTGATGCGGATATAAAGATAAATGATGAAAGAAGAGAAAATACATCTTCCTGCGTTGGTCGAGATCGGCATCCACGGAATCAGCTTGACGAAAAGACCGCCTAAAGAGAAAGCGATCGCTCCCAGCAGTACAAGCCATAAACCTTTGTTTTCTCGATTCACGGGACTCCTTTCAGAATGATTAACGGCATTATTCTAACACGGAAATAAAGGCTGTATCCTCTGAACCTTTCCGGAAGTATGCAAAAAAACTCTGCAGGGAAGCCCTGTTTTGTATAATATAAGAAATAAACAGTTCAGAGTGAAACAGAATACATGAAAAACGCAAGAAGACAGAAACCGGTAGAGACCGCAAAGGAAAAGGCAACGATCCCTTTTCATGGTTATACAGATGATAGGGAATATAAAATCAGAATCGCTGTTCCAGCGGATGAGAAAAGAATACGGGAGCTGTACCTGGAAATGTTGCAGACAATACATCACACGACGGATGTCAAAGGATATGAAGAAGGATATCTGAACAGATTCTGGAATGATTGCGAAAACCGGATCTTTGTTGCGGAAGAAAACGGAGAGGCAGTGGCGTTTCTCTCGCTTGAAGTTCATCACGAACAGAAGGATTACATCTATCTTGATGATTTTTCCGTTACCGAGGCATACCGAAACGAAGGAATCGGTACTATGCTGATCGATACCGCGGAATCCTATGTAAGACAGACCGGCATTCCTGCCGTGCTGCTGCATGTTGAAAAAACAAACAGATCGGCCATACATCTGTATGAAAGATCAGGGTATTCGATATACCGGGATGACGGAAACAGATATCTGTTAAAAAAGGAAGTGCGTTAGTTTAGGAACAACACTATCGGGAGGAAACCATGGACTATATAACGGAACAACTGATCCTTCATTATGTAACGGAAGAGGACCTGACTGAAGTTGCCAGAACATGGCCTTCTGATCATCATCCGCTTTCTGACAAAGAAGCGCAGGATGTGATCTCCTATATGCTGGGCAACCATACAAGAAACACCAAAGGCAGCATCTGTCATTTATGTCTGGCGGTGTGCGGGAAAGATGATCCGCATACGATCATGGGCTGGTGCGGACTTGACGGAAGCAGAAGCCAAACGGAACCGGAGATCTTTATCCTGCTGGATGAAGAATACCGCGGCAGAGGATACGGAACGGAGTGCGTAAAAGAACTGCTAAGGATCGCAGCCGAAGACTTTTCGCTTCAAAGCGTTCACGGGGGATGCGACAGGAACAATATCGCTTCCCGCAGAGTGATGGAAAAAGGTGGCATGGTACAGTACGCCACGGAGGACAACGGCGATCCGCTGTTCCGGTATTGTGTAAAACAACGGAGGCAGTGTTATGTTATCTGAACAGATGGAAAAAGTAATAGAAGGATACGTTGAAGAGTCAAAAGAAATTCTGAAAGACAATCTGACAGGAATCTATCTGCACGGTTCTTCAGTCATGGGCTGTTTCAATCCCGAGAAAAGCGACCTGGATTTTATCGTGGTTGTAAATCATCCGCCGACCGATCCTGTTAAAAGAGAATACATGGACATGACTGTCAGATACAGCGCTCTAGGTCCGGCCAAGGGCATCGAAATGAGCATCGTTCTTAAAGATGTATGCAAGCCTTTCATCTATCCGACGCCGTTTGAGCTGCATTTTTCCATCGGCCATCTGGAATGGTATGAAGAAGATCCGGAAGAGTATATCCGCGAGATGAACGGCGACGACTTCGACCTGGCAGCCCATTTTACGATCATCAACAGAAGAGGAAAATGTCTGTACGGTGCATCGATCGAAGAGGTGTTTGGGGAAGTCCCGAGCAGCGACTACATGGATTCCATCTGGAAAGACATTGAAGATGCCAAGGAGGATATTACAGAATATACCATGTATCTGGCTCTGAATCTGGCAAGAGTGCTGGCCTATAAAGAAGAAGGACTGATCCTTTCAAAAAAGGAAGGAGGAGACTGGGCTATCCGCCACCTGCCTGTAGATTACCATCCTTTAATCATCGATGCCTTGCGGGAGTATTGCGAAAACGCAAAGATCGTCTATGATGAAAACCTTGCTGTGCGTTATGCCAGGTACATGATCAGACGGATCAAGGAATGAAACCACGTTCCCTCTTGCCATTAATATTTATAAAAATTTATAATTTAAGGTAAGAATTATTTTATCTGCTGTTTTATCACATTGGAGAGGACCAGTAGCTTATTCATGGATTTACCCATCAGGTCTTTCCATATATCTGGCTCTTTTTTATTTCAATCATCACAGGAGGACTTATGTCAAACGCTTATTTCACCATCACCCGTCCTGAAAACGACGCTTTCCGCGGCTATCTGCCGGGGTCCAAAGAACGTGCCGAATTAAAGGAAGAACTTGCCCGTCAGTCTGAACAGATCGTAAAGATCCCTTTGATCATCGGCGGAAAAGAAATCTTTACGGAGAATACCTTCAAGGTCACGATGCCGCATGATCACGGGCATGTGATCGCCGAATGTTCCATGGCCGGTGAAAAAGAACTGAACATGGCGGTAGACGCCGCACTGGCAGCAAAGAAGGCCTGGGAAGAGATGCCTTGGGAACATCGTTCCGCGATCTTCCTGAAAGCTGCCGACATGATCACCGGTTCTTACAGAAAAGTACTGAATGCCACAACGATGCTTGGGCAGTCCAAGACCGTATTCCAGGCGGAGATCGATATTGCGGAACTGGCGGACTTCCTGCGTTTCGGTGTCTGGTCCGCTCAGGAGATCTTCAAGGATCAGCCGGCTTCCACGCCTGGCATCTGGGACCGTCAGGACTACCGCGCCCTAGATGGATTCATCTGTGCCATCACACCATTCAATTTCACTTCCATCGGCGGAAACCTTCCGACTGCACCGGCCATCGTCGGCAATGTTGCGGTCTGGAAACCGTCCCGTACGGCAGTGCTGTCCAACTACTACTACATGAGACTGCTGATGGACTGCGGTCTGCCGGCAGGCGTCATCAACTTCGTTCCTTCCAACGGTTCGGATGTTGCGAAGTACGTCATCTCCAGGAAAGAACTGGCAGGTTTCCACTTTACCGGTTCTACCGAGGTCTTCCAGGGCGTCTGGAAACAGATCGGAGAGAACATCGCTTCCTACCGCAACTATCCGCGTATCGTAGGCGAGACCGGAGGCAAGGACTTCATCTTTGCCCACAATACCGCCAGGATCCGTCCTCTGGCTGCCGCTCTGGTAAGGGGTTCCTTCGAATATCAGGGACAGAAGTGTTCCGCCTGTTCCCGTGCCTTCATTCCTGAAAGCATCTGGCCGGAAGTACTGTCAACCATGAAAGAAATGATGCAGGAAGTCAAGATGGGAGATGTACAGGACTTTGACACCTTCCTGGCAGCCGTCATCGACAAGGCTTCCTTTGAGCGCTGTAGAGACTATCTGGACCGCGCCAAGAAGAGTCCGGACTGTGAGATCGTGATCGGCGGAAACTGCGATGATTCAAAGGGCTGGTTCATCGAGCCGACCGTTATCCTCTGCAGGAAGCCGGATTACGAGTCCATGGTCAAGGAGATCTTCGGACCTATCCTCTCGGTATATGTATATCCGGACGATGAACTCGAACAGACGCTCAAGGTCTGCGACGAGGCTTCGCCT
>JAFZQL010000005.1 GCA_017620435.1 Erysipelotrichaceae bacterium | reverse complement strand
CTTTCCCGATCTGGAATTTGCCTTTAAATCATCCTGTCAATCTGGCCTATGAAGCAGCCACTGTCGATTTAAGCGATGTCAACATGATCGACCCGTTCCACCTGGAAGCCTATCAGAAGATCGCCATTAACTACAACCGCGATGTTGAAGTATTCCCGGTACTGAACGATCTGCTGGTAAAGATCATGGGAAAACAGATCTACAAATCTCCTACCGACATGGGCGTCAACATGGTCGGTAACTGCATCATCGACGATGAAGTATGCCAGCAGGCAGCCAAGGATGAGATCATCCGCCGCTACTACGATACGGAAATCGAAGTCAGAAGAGATGTTCTGGGTGAAGACTCTCTCTTTAAGATGGAGACCATCATGAACAAGGCAGGCGTATCCAAAAAAGACCGCAAAGTTGCGGTTGCGGCAAATGAACTCGCCCAGAAGACAAACGAGCCTGCTGTAGCGATCGAATACAACGGACAGATCATAACAGGTAAAACCTCAAAACTCATGGGAGCGGCCTCCGCAGCCCTTCTGAACGCAGCAAAAACAGCGGCAGAACTTCCCGATATTCATCTGCTTTCGGAAAAAGTCCTTACCCCGATCCAGGAACTGAAAACGCAGTATCTCAGAGGACACAATCCAAGACTGCACACCGATGAAGTTCTGATCGCACTGGCTGTCGATTCCATTACATCCGATATCTGCGATAAAGCGCTGAAAGCCCTGGAAAAATTAAAAGGATGCGAAGTACACTCCTCCGTCATCCTCTCTCAGGTCGATGTCAATGTATTCAAGAAACTCGGCATGCATCTTACAATGGATCCGATCTATCAGACAAAAAAACTGTATCACTCAAAATAAGTACAGATATCCGTGAACGGACAGCCGTCACACTCCGGATTTCTGGCCTTGCATTTATATCTGCCAAAGAAAATGAACTGGTGATGAAGTTTTCCCCAGAGTTCTTCCGGGAAGCTGTTCATCAGTTTTTCTTCTATCTTATCGACATCATCGTTTTCATCGGCGATCTGAAGTCTTTTTGATACTCTGGAAACATGGGTATCTACCGCAAAAGCCGGAACATCAAAACAGTTGCTTAAAATGACGTTGGCTGTCTTTCTGCCTACACCGGGAAGACTTTCCAGATCTTCCCTGTTATCTGGCACGGAGCCATGGAATCTATCAACTAGAACTTTAGCCAAAGAAATGATGTTTTTCGCCTTCATCCGGTAAAGACCGATCGGACGTATGATACTCTCTACATCTTCTTGATCGGCATTAGCTAGTTTCTTTGCATTACTGTACTTCGAAAAGAGTTCGCCAGTTACGCTGTTGACTCTTTCGTCAGTCGTCTGGGCAGAAAGCACGACAGCGATCAGCAGCTCAAAACTGTTTCTGTGGTTCAGCTGACAGTAGGCATCAGGAAAAAGCCTATCCAGGCCTTCAATGATCTGCTTACTTTTTTTCATTTCTTAAGATTCCTTCGATATAGGACATGCTGAGTTTTCGATGTGCTTCCGCAAGACGGAGCGCTTCAATGAACTTTTCCTGTCCGTATGTTTCCAGAAGATCGTTCATCTTCTGCAGCTGAATCGGTGTCAGAGGCTTGCCGAAAACATCTCCTACCGTATCGAACAGATTCTTGTTTTCCGTAATCTCATACTTCTCCGGATCAAATTCAAAGATCCCGTCGATATCGAAGACAAGTCCTTTCGTATTCGTTGAAAGCTTTAGATAATGCTTCGAAACCAGCGAAGCAATGATCTGGTCAAGTTCTTTGACCGTTTTATTCATCTTTTCCGACAGATATTCGTAACTGATCTGTTTTCTGCTGATGCGGCAAAGTTCAATGATCAATATTAACAGCGTTTCATCCGAATTAAGATTCAAACGGTCAAAATTCTCCAGGATCCAGTTTTTCCTGTCGAAATAGGATTCCTTGTACCACTTTTTCATTTAATACCTCTCAATGATTTCCTTGCATAAAGCCGCAACTTTACTGCAGCTATCCTGAAGATTGAAATCGAATTGTTCAAAATTGTTGTGTACCAGCGTTTCATCGGATATCGATCTGATGATAGAACACTTCTTTCCCAATGCGTAGCAGGTATTTGCGACAGCGGCACCTTCCATTTCTCCTGCCAGAGCTTCAGGGAAGAACCCTTTGATGATTCTAAGCTGTTCCTCGTCCATAATGAATTCGTTTGCCGATACGATAGCACCTACATTTACATTCTTTTTGTTTGCTACAAGCGCAAGCACTCTTTCATCGCACGCAAATGAGAATTTGTCCGAAAACACGCTTCTGTCCCATCCCGGAACATCCATCCGCCAGTCGGCCGTTCTGTCGGCTACAACGATATCTCCCACATGAACGCTTTCACTTAAAGAACCCGCAACACCGCAGTTGATCAGCAGTTCAGGATCGAATTTCTGAATCATCAGCATCGTGTTGATCGTCGCATAGATCATACCGATGCCGCATCTGCCGAGAACGACATCCTTTCCGGCGATCTTGCCTACATAGTATTCATTATCCAGCACTCTTCCGTGATAATAGATCGTTTCACTTTCTGCCTGTTCAACATCTTCCATCTGTTTCAGGAAGGCGTCACGTTCTTCCTGCATTGCACACAATACCGCAATCATTTTCTGTACCCCACTATGAGAACTTTCTCATCTTCGATAAAATCTTCAATGACTTCTATATCAAATAGATCCTTCATGTATTTTTTTACTGTTTCGATATCGAACACGTTCTGATTGTGATTTTCCAGTATCATTCCTTCATCGGTATAGAAAGTGAAATGCTCGCTGATTTCTTTATCTTCCGGTTCCGACTGGATGGTCCACTGATATGGAACCCCGCAGACATAGCCTTCTTCGATGTACTGTTCCCTGAATTCTTCCAGTCTTTTCATGTGATGCATGTCGAATATGAGTCTTCCTTTTTCGTTGAGATGTTCATAAGCACAGCGGAAAAAACTGCTAAGTTCTTCTTCATACAGATAATTGATCGAATCGCAGATACACAGGACCAGATCGTATTTCTTATTCAAATGATAATCGGTCATGTTCAGCAGCAGGTATTCTCCGTCGTAGTTCTTAACCGATACTTCTTTCATCTTTTCCGATATATCGGAAGCGGTGATCTCATATCCTTTTTTCTTCAGTATTCCGGCCATAACGCCTGAACCGGAAGCCAGTTCCAGAACCGTAGAAAACGGCTCTTTTTCGATATAATCCAGCCAAAGCGACAAAGCTTCTTCATCCTGAAGAAGCACATCGTAGTATTCAGCAAGCATTTCGTAGTTATCTACATTTCTACTCTCGGCAGATCTTTCCATAATCCTTCCAGATTGTACAGTTCCCTTTCTCCGTCGTAGAAAACATGGCACAGGATCGTATCCAGATCGATCAGGAACCATTTTGTCGTATTTTCCGCATAGATATGTTTCACATTGAAACCAGCTTCCCGCGCTTTATCTTCGACGTTTTCGATAATGGATTTCGCCATGCGTGCATTACGGGCTGTACCGATAATGAAATAATCGATATACGGCGACTGTTTTCTGAAGTCGATTACAGTCAGATCGGAAGCCAGCTTTTCATCCATGGCGTCATAGGCGATTTTCAATAAATCTTTCATTCTTTACTTCTTTAACATACCTCTCTACATCATGATCCAGCAGTCTGTATGCCTCATACAGATCTTTGCGTGCTGTTTTTATAATATCATCGTTTATTCCCCGAAGCGGTTCTCTTTTATCGGCGATATAAAGAATTAATGAGAGTTTATCCCTGGATCGGCATATCGTGTGATTGTATATAGCACGAAGTATGTCCTTGTCGTGAAAACCGGTCATTTCTTTCAGATAATAGGGAGCGACCCAGCTGTGGTAGGCGCCGTGGATCCCATTCAGCTTTTCAGGATCATAGAATCTAAGATATTCTTCCAGTACGCCGCTTGTATCGCTGTCCGGAAACTTGCAGACATCGTGAAGCAGACCGGCCATATAGGCTTTTTCAGGATCAACGTGGTGACATGAGGCAAGTTCTCTGGCGGTTTCTGCCACCGAAAGAGAATGTTCATAACGCGATTTCTTGATATTCTTCCTGACCAAAGGCTTCAGCAGTTCCGGATCATTCAGGATCTTCTTCCGTTCTTTTGAATCAAGTGACATGAAGTTTTCGAATGTTACATCGTCGTAATTCATGGCAAAACGATCTTTTTCTCTTTGGAAGCTTTATACAGTACAAGAGTTTTTCCGATTTTCTGAACAAGTTCTGCTCCTGTATTGGCACAAAGATCGATACTGATCTCGTTCATGGAAAGTTCACAGGTCTTCAGAACGGAAATCTTAACCAGTTCTCTGGCTTTCAGCGCTTCTTTCAGCGAATCAAAAAGGGTTTGGGACAACCCATCCTTTCCGATCTGAAACAGTGCCTTCTCGTTTACTGCCAGACTCCTTAAATATCTTTTCTGTTTACCGCTTAACATCAGATATCGACCTCGCTTTCAAATATCTTCACTTTATTCAGAGAATGAACTCTGATCCTGCACTTTCCATTTACCTTAAACATGCCCAGTCCTTTAATAATAAACATACGTTTACCGTCAATTTCATACTCTGTAATGCCAAGAGGCTTGATTCTGAGCACGAATTCGCAATAGTGCTGCTGATAATAGTCATCCGCATGATCGTACTTTGTACGGTGAATCTTGTTCTGATTGTTGATATAGAAAGTGATCGACGATTTCTCTTCAGGAATTACATCTACCCTTAGAAGTCCATCATAGAAATAACTCTGCAGATCATTCAGCTGAAAAACCTGCGGTTTTATCGTCTTATCGATCTTTGACAGCCTGTATTTCTCCAGATTCAGATATGTCGCATAGTTGTTCACGTCCACCAGCCCGGGCGTATCAATGAACTGATAGTCTTTATAATCGATCTGGATTTCTTCCAGTGTTGTTCCGGGATACATGGAAGCCGTCAAGGAAGAAGAATGCAGCAGCTTGTTGATCAGTGTCGATTTACCGGCATTCGCCCAGCCGCAGAATACCGCTCTTCTGGTCTTCATTTCCGACAATATCAGAAAGAACTGATCATTAAAGGCATTCTCGAATTTGTTTGTCATGACCGCTGCCCTGATATTCGGATATTTTCTGTTCAAATCAAACAGGATCCTGCTGAGGATCTTATTGATCTTGGCATCACTGACATTTTCCGGAAGAATATCCGTTTTATTGATCAGTAGAAGCACATTATAATCCTTGAACATCTCCAGCAGATCATCGTCTTTCAGGCAGAAAACATCTAGAATGTCGATAATAACAACGAAAAGCTCTTTACTGTATTTCTGGAAAATCCTGATGATTTTCTCGTTTGTGACGTAATTGGTTTTAAAATGGCTCGTATCTCCGTAATGTTGCAGCCTAAAACACCTCTGACAGTAGTCCTGATTCATGTCGGCTACATAGCCGATCCCTTCTCTGTCTTTACTTTGTAGCTCTATGCCGCATCCCCTACACTTCTTCATGCAGCAACCTCTTCCAGATGATCTTCTCTATTTTTCTGTTTCTCGCTGTAACAGGCGTATCTTCTTCCTGCAGCTGTTTGCAATATATGCCGTAGCATCCGCTTAAGTTGGCACCTAATATATCGGTCAATAACTGATCTCCCATCACGATCGTTCTGGAAGGCTTCGTTTTCAGTTTCATACATGCCAGCCAGTAGGCAAACGGAAGCGGTTTTCCCGCCCAGAACCATATCTCCGCATCGATATCGCGGATAAACATCTTTACTCTTTCTAGATTGTTGTTGGAAAAGATCAGAACCCGAAAACCGTTTTCTCTTAGATTTTTAATGAATTCTTCAGCCCGTTCATCGCAGGTTCCTGTATCAGGAATGGCAATCGTATTGTCAATATCCAGAAAAACAGTATCAAAACCGCGTTCTCTATAATACTTCGCGTCAAAATCAGTAAAAATAGGAAGAATCTGTTTCGGTCTGAACAAAGCCATATCAGATAAACAGAGACGTCTGCTCCTCTTCTTTTTCGTTTTCGTAATATCCCTCAGGCAAATCAATGATCTCGACATCGGAAATATCTGTCATATCTTTTTTTACTACAAAATAACCGTTCTTCAGTTTCATAGGCACGGAAAAAGACTGTTCCAGATCCATAAACGGAATATTGGAAACAGGAATCTCATTGACGTTCCCGTCGTTGCAGATATAAAGATTACTGTAGCCTGATACCATCATGGAACGATAGATTTCGTGCGGATTCGATTTGATTTGCTTAAAGACCCTGTATCCTTTTGTATTTCTTGTAGTGAAATCAAGCATTTCTTTGTGGATCCGTTTGAATCCGCCTTTATTCGAGCACAGCAGCAGTTCTTCATTTCCATGCCTGTCAGCCGTTACGGAAGCAAGTTCATCGTTTCTGACGTTGATGGCGATCACGCCCAATGCTTTCGGAGCCAGATCCGAGAGAATATCGGAAGAATAACGGTTGCAGTAACCGTCTTTTGAAATCAGGATCAGATCGTCACCCTGGTAACAGACGCATACGGAAACAAGTTCATCGTCATCACGGAGCTTCATACAGGTCAAAGCTTTGGAAACTCTTTCTGCCTTCAGTCTTGAGAATGATGTCTTCTTGATCATTCCGTTCCTGGTAGCGGTGATCAGGAAAGCATACGTATCGAAATTCTTCACGACCACCGCTCCGACGATCTTCTCCATGCCTTCCATCTTGACATAATGGGATACATGTCTTCCTAGATCCTTGAACTTGCAGTCATCGATCTTGTATACCGGAACATAGGCATAGTTCCCTTTGTTTGTAAACAGAAGCAGCGTATCCAGCGTATCGCAGGACTTCATGCCGATCAGGGCATCCCCTTCTTTTACAAAAGGAAGCTGATTTTCGTTCGCGTTGAACGCTCTTTCGGAGAATCTCTTCAGATATCCGTCTCTGGAGACACTGATGTAGCATGCCTCATTGGCGATCATAGCCAGTTTATCGATAACGACTTCTTCCACTTCTTCTTCAATTGTCGTTTTTCTTGGCGTAATGAATTTCTCGTTGATCTCCTGCATTTCCTTAACAAGCACGGAATCCAGCACCTCGGATGAAGAGATGATCGCATTCAATTCAGCGATCTCCTTGACCAGAGTCGCGTTCTCTTCCTTGAGAACCATGATATCAGTTGAAGAAAGACGGTACAGTCTTAAAGAAACAATTGCCTCTGCCTGTTCTTCCGTAAATAAGAAAGCTTCTTTAAGTTTTTCTTTGGCATCTTTCTTGTCCTGTGATCTTCTGATCAGTGCAATGACGTCATCCAGGATCGAAACAGCCTTCATCAGGCCTTCTACGATGTGCAGGCGGGCCATTTTCTTATCTCTAAGATAAACAGACCTGTTTAAAACAACGCTTCTCCTGTGCTCTATAAATGCGTCTAAAGCATCACCCAAAGACATCAGCACAGGCTTATGATTCACGATCGCAACATTGTTGTAGGAATAGTTCACCTGCAGATCGGTGCTCTTGTACAGATAATTCAGGATCAGGCGGCAGTTGGCGTCTTTCTTGCATTCAACGACGATCCTTAGGCCGTTTCTGCCGGATTCATCCCTGACATCCACGATTCCTTCTATCTCTTTAGATAGATAAATATCGGTGATCTTTTTGACCAGCTGAGACTTGATCACTTCATAAGGAATCTCCGTTATGATGATCTGAGATGATGTTTTCCCTTCTTCTATTTCACATCTGCTTCTGACAACGACTTTCCCCTTGCCTGTCGCAAATGCTTCAGCGATCTGCTTCTTGCCCTGAACGATACCTCCCGTAGGGAAATCAGGACCTTTAACAAACTGCATCAGTTCTTCTACGGAACAGGAAGGATGCTTCATCCGGTAGATGCAGGCATTGATGATCTCATTGAGGTTATGCGGGGCAATATTGGTCGCATATCCCGATGCAATACCGGTAGACCCGTTTACCAAAAGAACAGGATATCTGGCTGGCAGTACAGTCGGTTCCAGATGGGTATCATCGTAGTTGTTGGTCATTGGCACGGCATCATAATCGATGTCATCGAGCAGAAGATGAGCGCTTTTCCCGAGTCTGGCTTCCGTATAACGCATGGCAGCCGGCGGGTCATCATCGATAGAACCGTTGTTTCCGTGCATATCGATCAGCGGTACATTGATCTTCCAGTCCTGAGACATTCTGACCATGGCTTCATAAATGGAACTGTCACCGTGCGGATGGAAAGTTCCCATAACGCTTCCTACTGTCTTTGCGGATTTCCTGTGCGGTTTTTCATACGTATTCCCATCAATATACATCGAATAGAGAATACGTCTCTGAACCGGCTTTAAACCGTCCCTGGCGTCAGGCAGAGCCCTTTCCTGAATAATATATTTCGAATAACTGCCAAAACGGTCGGACATGATATCGTCCAACGTTTCATTGACAAAGCTTTCTACGATCTCTTCTTTTTTCTTTCTAGCCATTTCTAGTTACTCGGTAGTCTTCTTCCAAGGTGAAGTCGATATTGTCGTCGATCCATTTTCTTCTGATCTCGGCATTGTTTCCCATCAGAACGGAAATCTTTCTCTCACATAATGCGGCGTCTTCGATGGATACCTGTATCAAAGTCCTTCTTTCCGGATCCATGGTCGTATCCCAAAGCTGATCCGCATCCATTTCGCCAAGTCCCTTATAACGCTGAATATCGACCTTGTCTCCAAGTTCTTTCTTCATTTCATTCAGTTCATCATCGGAATACAGATAAATACGTTCCTTGTTTTTCATGACACCGTACAAAGGAGGCATAGCAATATAGACATGACCTGTCTCGATCAGTTCTCTCATGAAACGATAGAAGAAAGTCAGCAGAAGGACCTGAATATGCGCACCGTCCGTATCTGCATCGGTCATGATAACGACTTTATCGTAGTGGATGTCGTCGATATTGAAATGAGGGCCGACACCTGCACCGATGCAGTGAACGATGGTATTGAGTTCTTCGTTCTTCTCTATTTCGCTGATGGAGGCTCTTTCGGTATTCAAAACCTTTCCTCTTAAAGGCAGAATAGCCTGGAAGGAAGAATCACGGCATTTCTTGGCGCTTCCGCCGGCGGAATCACCCTCCACCAGGAACAGTTCCAGTCTTGATGAATCTCTGGTTTGTGCCGGTGCTAGTTTTCCGCTTAATATCTCTTTACTTTTCAGTGAAGATTTCTTGCCTGATCTGGCTTCGTCTTTTGCCTTCCTGGCAGCCTCTCTGGCGATAGAAGCTCTTTGTATTTTCTTGATCAGCTGTACAGCTGTCTCTTTGTTTTCATGCAGGAAATAAGTCAACTGTTCTGAAACGATGCTGTCGATCACGGTCTTTGCTTCCGGTGTACCAAGTTTTCCTTTGGTCTGTCCTTCAAACTGTAGAATGGATTCCGGTATGGAACAGGAAATGATTGAAGTCAGTCCTTCCCTGACATCGCTTCCTTCAAAATTCTTGTCTTTTTCTTTCAACAATCCGTTTTCTCTGGCAAACTCATTGATGACTTTCGTAAAAGCTGTTTTATAACCGATCTCATGCGTACCGCCGTCTGATGTCCTGACAAGGTTGACATATGAGAATGTGTTTTCCTGATAACCGTCGGTATACTGGAAAGCAATATCAGCTGAGATCCTGTCTTTTTCGCCATGGAAGCATACAGTATCATGCAGTACGTCCTTGTCTTCATGTAGATAATCCATAAAAGCCTTTAATCCGTCGTTGTATAAAAAAGACTGTTCCTCACCGGTACGAAGATCTTTTACCGTCAGTTTTACGTTCTTAAGCAGAAAAGCTTCTTCCTGAGCGCGTTCCAGGATAGTCTGATAATGGAATACCGTTGTCTGGAAAATCCGCTTATCCGGCATGAAAGTGACCTTAGAACCGGTTCTGTTGGTAGGACCCAGTTCCTGCAGCTTTGATACTTTCTTTCCGCCGTTTTCAAAACGCATCAGATAACGTTTTCTGTCTCGGCATACCTCTACTTCCAGCCATTCCGACAGCGCATTGACAACAGACGCACCTACACCATGCAGACCTCCTGCCGTCTTGTATCCGCCCTGATCGGAAAACTTTCCGCCGGCATGAAGTACCGTAAAAATGACCTGCAGCGTATTCTTTCCGGATTTGTGCATACCTACCGGCATACCTCTTCCGTAGTCGGTTACCGTACAGGATCCGTCCTTGTTGATTTCTATGATGATTTCGTTGCCAAAACCATTCAGCGCTTCATCTATCGCGTTATCGACGATCTCCCAAACCAGATGGTGCAAACCTCTGGTATCGACCGATCCGATATACATGCCCGGTCTTTTTCTGACGGCTTCCAGTCCTTCCAGTATCTCTATGCTGCTGTCATCGTATTTCTGTGTCATAACCTCTAAAATTATAACACAAGATGGATACTGTGTTATAATCCAGATATAAATTGGAAACGATAGGAATGACATTATGAAACAGCTTTTCTGGATCGTACTTGGATATCTAACCGGTTCGGTTTCCTGGGGTCTGGTGATCGGGAAACAGTTCTTTCATACGGACATCAGGGAGCACGGTTCCGGCAATCTCGGCGGTACCAACGCCGGCAGAGTATTGGGTGCTCCGATCGGATTTCTGGTGATCCTGCTGGATGGTCTGAAATCGTTTCTGATGATGTATCTCTGTCATCTTCTGAACAACGGTTGCGAGCTGATCTGCGGTATTTCGGTCTGTATCGGTCACTGTTTTCCATTGTTTGCGGATTTCAAGGGTGGCAAGGCGGTTGCCTGCTCTTATGGCTTTCTGCTGGGACTTGCCTGTTTCCTGCATCATGAATATCTTCTTACGTTTATCGTACCTGTAGCGATCTTCTTTACAGTACTATCATTGACCAGGATCGTTTCGCTTTCCTCAATGCTTAGCGTCATGGCTGCTGCACTGCTGATCCTGTTCTTTGTCGATCAGGATACAGGGGTCGTTGTCGTCATGCTGGCGTTCTTCGTCATATACCGGCACAGTTCCAACATCAAACGGATCCTTGCCGGAACAGAATCAAAGATCGGTAAAAAATAAAACCTTCCTCTACGGAAGGTTTTTTCATCATAAGAAAAAGCTATCTGCAAAGCTTTTTACTGTCCCATCGATTTCATGATTGCGCGGATCTGCGCTTCCGACGGCTTTCTTCCCATCTGCGCATACATGGCGCGGATCATTTTCTCGTTGATCGGCGGATTTTCTTTCAGTTGTTTTTCAAAAGATTTTCTTGTTACAAAATAAGCAATTACGGCACCAACGATGCCTCCGCCGACAAAATATAGAATTGAAGTCCAGAACTGATTCATATTAACACCTTCCTTACACATCAATTTTATAAATAAAACTGATATTTGTCTAATAAGGCCTAATGGGTGAGAAATTTCCCTTTTCTCCAAAGGTGGTCCGTCTATAGCTGCTTTCAGGATCCCTGATTAAGGTCTTCAACAAGGG
The DNA here is from genome assembly GCA_017620435.1 of Erysipelotrichaceae bacterium. Classification (GTDB taxonomy): domain Bacteria; phylum Bacillota_I; class Bacilli_A; order Erysipelotrichales; family Erysipelotrichaceae; genus Colivicinus. The sequence continues at coordinate 5,454 of JAFZQL010000005.1, read as the reverse complement.
CAGCTAATGGTCAACAGTCCGTAAATATCATGTAGGAATTTCAATATTCCCATTAGGTAATTTCATTATAAATTGAATATTCGCATTTTACTAGTCTTGACTTTCAGGTCAAGAAATGATAGATATCACTGTTTTTTAAACGGTTCCAGTATTTCCAGATAACGTTTTTTTAATGCTTTCGTCTTTTTTTCCGCATCGGCATTATCGACCCTCATATTGTCAAAACAGATCTGAGAATCGCCGAAATGTCCGTTGATTACCGTAAACAGATGCGGCGTCATCAGATCTTTCTCGCCTTCTTCATTCTCATCAAGAATTTCATACAGGTAGTTCATTGTCTTTTCCCGCATTTCCATATCGGATACCAGATTATAGTCTTCGTCATACGGATCGATGTAGTAGATATTCACATCACATTCCATGGCTGCCTCATTCAGTATCATGACGACTTCCTGGCAGCATCCGCAGTTTGTCCGGCCGATGAAAAACACGCCGGAGGATTTCTCGTCGATCGTACGGAATACTTCTGAAAGTCTGATGATACGGAATTTGTGCCTTGTTGAAGTGACGCCATCGTATCCTGACATATCGATAGGTTCCGACTGCATTTCAAACGTATATTCAGGAATCTCTGTTTCTCTCTCCTCTTCATTCCTGCATGAACAAAGCATCAGAAACATCATCAGTATAAGCAGAATTTTCTTCATTCGTGCTCCCTGATTTCAATTTTCTCATATACTTCTTCGATCTTTTCTTTCGATCCCAGATCATTGCTCATGCATGTAGCCAGAGAAGCCGCATTGGCATATCGGAACGATTCCGCGCAGTCAGCTCCTCTGATCACGCCATACAGGAATCCCGCAACCATGGAATCGGCAGAACCTGTCGTATTGACCAAAGAGTCTTTCAGATTCCCGCATTTGTAGTATTTGTCTTTCGTAAAGATGTAAGAAGACTTGTGCGGCGCACTGTAAAGAACATAACGGATATCTTTGTTCATAAGTTCAGCTGCATATTCCTTCAGATCATCTCCGTCAAGATTCGTATCATTCAGCTTAACCGCAAACATTTTTGTATCCAGACATCTGTCCAGGATATCTCTATCCGTATCCAGAACGATCTTAACATCTTCATCGCTTAAGTCATGCACAAGTTCTATCATCCTTTCCTTGATTTCTTCTTCGATATTGCCGGAAAGCACAAAGATATCATCGGAATAGATATTTCCTAGTCTCGACTTGAATTTCATGAATTCTTCATCGGTAATATGCGGACCCTTTGCGTTGATGCTGGTCTCATATTCGTCATCCATGATCTTCAGATTGATCCTGGTGTTGTCTTTGATCGTTGTAAACAAAGGCTGGATATTCGGATAATTGCTGATGAAACTAAGATAGTAGTCTTTGGTAAAACCGCCGAGAAAACCCAGGCATACCGATGGAATACGGAAATTGTTGAGGACAATGGAAACATTGACGCCTTTGCCACCGGCATCGAACATTTCCATGTCACAGCGATTGTTTTTTCCGCGTTCTATGGATGGAAGCGTTATAAAGTAGTCCAGAGAGGGATTTGTCGTACAAGTATAAATCATCGTTTTTACCTCAAATCAGCGCTGTATCGCTTTAAAATGGCTTAAAAGCTGATTCAGCACTCTATCATGAATCTCATTGACTTCTTCCGTTTTCAAAGTCTTATCTTTATCTTCATAGACGATGTTCAAAGATACGGACTTAAAGCCGGCATCGATGTGCTCACCCTGATAGATATCAAATACTTCTGCTTTCTTGACCAGTTTTCCGCCTGCTTTCCTGATTTCCGCAAGAATATCCCCTGCCTTGATATCTTCATTCAGCAGTAAAGAAATATCTCTGGAAACAGACGGATATCTGCTTAGCACAGGGGCCTTTACCTTTGCCGGATTCGCTTCTTCAAGAACACTCAGCATCATTTCGGCATAGCAGACATCATCCAGCTTGAATGTTTTTGTGTAATTCGGATGCAGCTTACCGAATATGCAAAGGACCTCATTACCTAAATAAAGAACTGCAGACTGATAAGGATGGAAATGTACAGTATCCAGATCGTTTTCTTTCAGCGTGATCCTTCCCATTTCAAAACCAAGCATAGACAGGATCTGCATCAGGATCCCTTTCATGACATAGAAATCGGATGTTACAGTGAGATGTTTTACTTTATTCTCGATCAGATTGCCCTGCATAATTATACCGAGTCTTTCTTCTTCAATGTCTTTGGCATAGACTTTAGAGATCTCGAAGAGAGAAACGTTTTCATTATAATGTGCCAGATTGTAGGACAGCGCCTCGAGTAAAGAATTCATTAAAGAAGTCCTGACATACCTTCTGGAATCGGAAAGCGGAGAAACAAGTTCAACGGCTTCCCCTTTCGGCAGAACGGCATCGTTTATGTATTTGTCGGAAACCAGAGTATAGTTTACCGTATCGTACATGCCGTGATTTGTGAGCGTATCTCTGATGATTCTACGCATACTCTGCATTCTGCTGAGTTTTCCGATCGTCTGCGGCATCAACGGTAGTGTTGATTCCAGATCGTCAAAATCTGTCAGTCTGACGATTTCTTCATCGATATCTTCTGGAATCTTTAAATCTACGGAGCGGTAAGACGGTATATCTACGTAAAAATCATTCTGATCGCATGTATATGTGAAGTCCAGTCTCCTTAATACATCAGTGGCTTCTTCCATGGTATAGTTCTTACCGATCAGGGCATTCAGATGGCTTAATGATTCTCTGATCTGATAAGGCTGATAATCCGGTTTTCCGTATTCTACTGTTTCTTCAAAATCCCTTGCATCGGCGAGTTCGATCAGAAGCTGTGCGGCCCTGTCGACTGCCTTGTTCTGGGAAAGAGGTTCCAGTCCTTTAGAGAATCTGGCGGCTGCTTCCGTCTGCAGACCAAGCCGGTTTGCCGTTCTTCTGATTTGCGCATGATCAAATAAGGCTGCTTCGATGATCAGTGACGATGTATCATCCAGGATCTTGGTATTGTCACCGCCCATGATTCCGGCAATACCGATCGGTTTCCCTTCCGATGTGATCATCAGATCGCCCTTTTCAATCTTATATTCCACGCCGTCAAGAGCCGTATATGTACCATCAAAATCATCTCTGACAGTGATCTCCATCGCAGGATTGCTTCTTAGATCATAGAAATGCAGCGGCTGACCCGTTTCCAGCATGACATAGTTGGAAATATCAACCAGATTGTTGATGCATTTCACACCGTTTGCACGCAGATGCTGCTTCATCCATTCCGGAGATTCCTTGATCTCTACATGATTGACGACTTTTGCCAGAAAATGCGGACAGTTTTCAGATTCCGATGTTAGCTTGAAAGAAGACTTCTCTCCGATATTGGCTTTTCCTTTATATTCCGGTAAAGTGACTTTACGGTCAAGGATAGCGCCCATTTCCTTTGCCATCGCAAACATGGAAAGACAGTCCGGTCTGTTCGCATATACGGAAACATCCAGGATCGTATCGTCATAACCCAGTTTATTCAGGATATCCGTATCGCCTATTTCGAATCTGTCATCCAGTTCTTCGATCCCGTTATGGCTGCAGGAATCTTCTGGCAACAGGTTTTCATCAACACCCAGCTCTTTCAGTGAACAAAGCATTCCGTTGGAAGCCTGTCCTCTGATCGTGCTGGCCTTGATTTCACCGCCAGGAAGCTTTGCGCCAACCTGGGCAACGATGACTTTCAGTCCTTCTCTACAGTTCGGTGCGCCGCAGACAATATCTAGAACCTGTGAACCGATATCTACTTTTGTTACATGCAGATGGTCGGAATCCGGATGATTTCTGCATTCAATGACTTTTCCGACGATCAGATCGCTTCCTTGAGAAAGACGGATGATCTCTTCTACTTCAAAACCGCATTTCACCATCTGATCGACGATCTGTTCAACAGAAAGATCGCTGATATCCATGAATGAGCTGAGCCATTTTAAACTTAGTTTCATAAGACCTCCTATCTCTTGAATCCCTCAAGGAATCTAATATCGTTGGTATACAGATCTCTGATATCCGTAATACCATATTTCAGCATCGCAATTCTTTCGATTCCGGCACCGAAAGCAAAGCCGGTGTATTTCTTGGAATCGATTCCCGCCATTTCCAGTACATTCGGATGTACCATGCCGGAACCTAGGATCTCAATCCATCCCGTTCCTTTGCAGGTAGGACACCCTTTGCCGCCGCAGATGTGGCAGGTCATGTCTACTTCAAAGGAAGGTTCCGTGAACGGGAAATATGATGGACGGAAACGGATATGGGCCTCTTTAGAGAAAAGTTCTCTGATCATCAGTTCCAGCGTTCCCTTCAGATCGGCAACTGTAATACTCTCACCAATCACGAGACCTTCACACTGCATGAACTGATGAGAATGTGTGGCATCATCATCGTCTCTGCGGTATACCTTGCCCGGGCAGATGACCTTGATCGGCAGATTTCCTGCTTCCTTTTCCAGAACACGCATCTGTATTGCCGTTGTCTGCGATCTTAACAGATGTGTCGGATCGACATAGAAGGTATCCTGCATGTCTCTGGCAGGATGTCCTTCCGGTGTATTGGCACGGGTAAAATTATACAGATCTGTTTCAACTTCCGGACCTTCCGCAACATTGTATCCCATGCCGATAAATACATCTTCCAGTTCTTTCTGTACCAGCGTTAAAGGATGCATCGTACCGGTTTTAGGAACATAGCCGTCCAGTGTAATATCGATCTTTTCCGCCTTCAGTCTTTCATTCAGAAGCTCTTTATCCAGTTTTTCTTTCTTTTCATCGATTGCAGCGGAAACGGCATTCTTTAGATCGTTGACCATCTGTCCGAATTTCGGTTTCTCTTCGGCAGATAGTTCTCTCATCTGAGCCATCAATCCCTGAATCTTTCCTTTCTTGGACAGGTATTCGATCCTGAGTTCTTCCAGAGTCCTGCTGTCGGCTTCTGAAATGGCTTTTAAAGCCTCGTTTTTAAGCAATTCGAGATCAAGCATAATTCTCCCCCTTAAAATAAAAAAGGCGGCCTAAGGGCGCAAAATGCGCGTTACCACCTTTATTTGTATCTCTTATTCTTAACGCGAATGACACGTGGAGTATTGGTCCAACTAAGAAGTGAATTCACTGTATCTTTCATGAGGATCTTTCAGCACCAGGATCCATTCTCTGACATGAATACTCAACAGTTACTACTCTTCTTTTCGTTCCTGTAAATTATAACACAAAGATCAGTTAAGAAAACACATTTCATAAAAAAGCCGTAAGGAATATGAAGTGAACCCCTAAAGTTGGACCAACGAAAGGAGGTTCACTTTTCATTTATGAAGTACAGTAAGGAATTCAAACTGGAGTGTATCAGAAAGTACAGGAACGGAGAACAGATCGAATACCCTCCGGATATGAAGCGGGAG
>JAFZQL010000004.1 GCA_017620435.1 Erysipelotrichaceae bacterium | reverse complement strand
TTTCCGATCTCTTCCAGAAGATCTTCGCTTCCTTCATCAACGCCATAACGTTCTGCGATCTTTCCCGGATATTCCTGTTTCAGATAACCCAAGGCAAACAGTACAAGATCTTCTTTGTCCAGAATATCGTCTTTGATCGATCCCAGCAGTGCCAGCAGCCTGGCGTCATCCTGATTCTCGAGCTTTGGCCACAGTACGCCCGGCGTATCCAGAAGCTCTAGATCATCATTGATCCTGATCCACTGTAAAGACCTGGTCACTCCGGGCCTGTTTTCGGCTTTTGCGGCTTTTTTTCGAACGATGTTGTTTATGAAAGTCGACTTTCCGACATTCGGTATCCCCGCAACCATGGCTCTTAAGACTTTCTTTCTGATCCCGCGGGCCTTCGCTCTTTCCAGTTTATCCTTCAGGATCTCCTTCACTTTATTTACGACTTCTTTTTCGATCGGCCTGCCATTGCTTTCACAGATCAGACAGTACTGAAAACGGTCTTTCCACAGTCTGTTCTGTTCAGGATCGGAAAGATCGGCTTTATTCAATATGACCAGTACGGGTTTGTTTCTGCTGATTTCCCCGATCATCGGGTTGGCAGAAGCTTCCGGCATCCTTGCATCTCTTAATTCGATGACGATGTCGACGCTTCTGATCTGTTCTTCCATCTGTCTTCTGGCTTTAGCCATATGTCCGGGAAACCAGTTTATATTCGTATTCTTTTCACTCATTTCTGTATCCTGTACATTTCTATTTTAGCTTAAAACGCATAATTATCCTATCAGCCGCATAGAAACATCCGTGTTTTGAATGCATTCTGTTCTTTGTAATAGAACTTTTTCTTGTGAAACGATATAATCTATTTAGATGAAAAAACTGTCAAAAAAGAAACAGATCTCTCTGATCTGCGTCCTGTCGTTTGTTCTGCTGCTTGCCGGAGCATATCTTTTCGGACTGATTTATTTTCAGTCTCATTTCATGCCGAACACCTACATCAACAACATCGATGTTTCCTGGCTTAACGCATCCGATGTGCAAGATCTGACCTCAATGATCCCTTCAAAGATCTACATCATCGAGAAAGATGCCGACGGAAAGAAAGCATATAAAGAGATGATCGATCTGACAAATGAGGCATCGGCCGATCTGAGACACGACATCAATCCGCTGCTGGAAAGACAGGATACTGCTTTATGGTTCATGTCTCTGCTTCAGCCGCAGCAGCTTGAAAGCGTAAACGTATACGGCGATTATGACAAGGATAAGTATATGGAGCTTCTGGATGGCTTGTACTGTTTCAAGGAAGAAAACATCGTCATGCCTGCAGACAGACATATCGAGTATGCCGATCACAGACTGCAGATCGTAGAAGGAAGCGACGGTTCCTATATCGATAAAGAAACAGCGATCGCAAAGATCGTTCAGGATACGGATGCTTTTGTGAATGGTTCAGGCAGGAATGTCATCGATCTGCGGGCCCTATATGAAAAGGCGGAGAATAGTGGAAATACGGATGACCTTGAGGAAAAACTTGCGTTCCTGCAGAAGATCCTGGATAAAACGATCACGATCGTTGTAGATGATTCGACATCGGTGTCGCTGCAGGGAGATGAACTCGGAGATCTGCTGCTTCTGCAGGACAATGAATTCACTTATGATGACGTTAAGCTTGAAGAATACAGTCAGAACATAGCGGATCGTTACAATGTATCCGATGATGAATACATCGACAGAAACGCCCTGAAATCTTCTTTAAGAGAGGTTCTGACGGAGACGGATGACGCGACGATTGATCTGGAATGGATTTATTACGGTTCCGATTACGATGAAAAACTGATCGAAGTATCCTACAGCAAGCAGAAACTGTATTATTACGAAAACGGAAAACTGGTATTCTCATCCGATATCGTTACCGGCAACGATGATTTCTCTCCGGATTCCGAAGCCATTCCGGAAGGTACATACTATGTGCAGTATAAAAAAAGAGGCGCTACATTATCAGGCGCCGAATATACGGAATATGTTGAATATTGGATCGGTTTCGGTTCATCCGGCTACTACGACGGAGGCCATGTGATCGGCTTCCACGATGCTTCCTGGAGAAACGAATTCGGCGGGGATATCTGGAAGAGCGATCCTTCCCATGGCTGCGTCAACATGCCTACGGATATGGTCGCAAGGCTATATGAACTTGCGGATATCGGCACGCCGATCAATGTCTATTACTAGATTACTTAAAACCTATATCCTTGAACGGATATAGAACAAATAGATGTGTAGATAGAATAATATCATTATGAAACGGACCGTAGTAGCGTGAATCACGGGAAATGTTTCTGTTGTCTCCCATACAGAAATATTCGTCATCCGCCAGTTTTACCTTGAAATCGGCAGTAGTGACGCCATCTTCAAGAAACGGTTCTTCTACGTAAAAGCCGTTGACATACAGTCTGTTTTCTTTGTAACTGATCTCTTCTCCCGGAAGACCGATCACTCTTTTCACAAGCAGTTTTTCATCTTTTACTTTAATGACGGCGATATCGAAACGGCTGATACTGATGTTTCTTGTGAGAATAAACGAAAACCCATAGTCTCCGTCATGCAGAAAAGGAAACATGCTGTCACCCTGCACGACACAAGGAAGCAGGACAAAACGCATCAGAATGAACGTCATCGCCGCTACGGAAAATACAAATCTTATCAGCTCCCAGATAGAATTCTTTTTCATCTTTACCATTATAGTATAAAAAAAGCTGCATATCGCAGCTTTTCATTATCTGATCTCTTTCAGCTTCGCAGATTTGCCGGAACGCTGTCTCAGATAGAACAGTTTCGCTCTTCTGACCTTGCCTCTTCTGACAACCGTGATCTTGTCGATGATCGGTGAATGTACAGGGAATGTTCTCTCAACACCGACACCGGAAGATATCTTTCTGACGGTGAATGTCTGGCCGATACCGGAACCCTGAACCTTTACAACGATTCCTTCATAAGCCTGAATACGTTCTTTTTCGCCTTCCTTGATCTTTACGTCGACACGAACAGTCTGTCCTGGACGTAATTCCGGAAGATCGGATCTCATCTGTTCTTTAGTGATCTCATTTACTAAATTTAAGTTCATCTTTTCTCCTTTACACAATTTAGACATCTGTTCATAATCATTTCGAAAAGCGGAACAGCGCTTCATTAGTCTAACATAAGTAAAAGATTAAATCAAATGATTCTGAGATAAAAAAGTATAAATCCCCTCTTTCTCTACGGATCCGGTATGGAGCGGAATCATTTCTTTCAGTTTTTCTGCCGCATTATCCATAATGACTCCGGTTGAATTCAGCAGCATCGGCATATCATTCTCCATGTCTCCGAAGGATAAGATCTGTCTTGTTTCACAGTTCAGTATCTCCGCAAGATATCTGATTCCTGCCGCCTTGTCTACACCTTTCGGCGTGATCTCGTAGCAGTACGGAGAAGAAAACGCATGATTATATCTGTTCAGATCCAGATCCTTTACCAGTATTTCTTCTTTCTCTCTGTCTTTCGGATCATTGAGAACGATCACTTTGGAACGTTCCTTGTCATTTCCGGAATAGTCATACAGTACCGGTTTCAGCCACCTCGCATTCATCCATTCAAGTATTACAGGATTTTCAGGCATTCTGTTTACCAGGAAGCATTCTTCTTCATAGATGCCCAGAGTCAGATATTCAGTACTCTCAAACTGCTTTCCAATCGCTATGATGTCTTCTTTCGACAAAGAATAAATGAACACTGTTTCATTTTTCGATATATCCATGAATTCCGTGCCGTTACATCCCGAGATATAATCAAGAGGATAGTCTCCGAACACATCATAAAAAGCCTTTAATGCCAGAAAACACGGTCTTCCGCTTGCCAGGCATATTTTATAGTCTTTCTCTTTCAGAAGCTCCAGGGCCTTTCTGGTAAAGTCCGAAGCCTGATAGCTGAAATCGATCAAGGTACCGTCAAAATCAAAGACGATTGCCATGATTTCTTCTTTATAGTTCATTCTTTATCTCTTTCAGAAGCTCATTCTCTTCCTTGTTTAGTTCTCTGTTTTCCAGAAGATCAGGACGGTACAGCAGTGTTTCCCTTAAAGCCATCTTCAGATTATATCTTCTGATCTCCGAATGATTCCCGTTCTGTAAGACATCCGGAACTCTTTCTCCTTCATACTCTACCGGTCTTGTATACTGCGGGTATTCCAGAAGAGAACTGTTGAATGATTCCTCCTTCAGTGAATCCGAAGAGATCCCCTCATCCAGCAGACGCAGAATCCCGTCGATCAGAACCATGGACGGAAGCTCGCCGCCCGTCAGGATGTAGTCGCCGATACTGATCTTTTCATTGATATACTTTTCGATCCGATGATCGATTCCTTCATAATGACCGCAGACGATCAGAATCTCTTCTTCTTTCGACAGTCTTACCAGATCTTCCTGTTTCAAAGGCCAGGATTTGGGTGAAGTAAGAATGATATGCGTATTCTCGCTGCTGTTTTCTTTGATGGCATGATGCACGACATCGACTTTCATCAGCATCCCGGCACCGCCTCCGTAAGGCGTATCATCCACATGACGGTGCTTGTCAAAAGAATAGTCCCTGATATCGATTATTTCTATTTCTGCAAGGTGTTTCTCCAGGATACGGTGAATGATCGATGTATTGAGAAATCCCTCATACATGTCTTTAAAAAGCGTCAGAACGGTAATCTTCATAGCAGCCCTTCCATCTTGACCACATCGATACGTTTCTTTTCCAGATCGACATTCTCAATGAATACAGGCAGGAAAGGAACCAGACATTCTTTTCCGTCTTCTTCCTTCCGGATACGCAGATTGTTGCTGCGGATGCCTTCTTCTACTTTCAGTACTCTTCCCTTCAGTTCGTTATCCACATAAACATCAAGTCCGATCAGATCAGAAAAAAAGTATTCCCCTTTCTTTAAAGGTTTGATGTCTTCCTTTGCCTTGTAGATCAGGGCATTCTTGTATTTTTCGACCAGATTGATATCCTCGTTGTCCTGAAACAGAACCAGCAGGAAACCCTTGTGTTCCTTGAAAGACTTGACGGTAAAAGGAACATGTTCCTCAGACACATAAACGACTGAACCCTTTTTAAAGCGTTCAGAAACAAAATCCGTGTATGCGGCAACCTTCAGTTCTCCTCTGATGCCGAAGGTATTGACGATCTTTCCGATTTCTACAAATTCCATGCATTAATTATATAAAAAAAGAGATGATTAATCATCTCTTATAAAGCTTCAAACTTGATAGAAATATGCTTGTTTTCAATTTTCGAAGCAACCTGTAACATTTGACGAATCGAATTAGCCATTAAACCCTTTTTTCCGATCAGTCTGGCGATATCTTCGCTTGGCGCATACACATACAGCAGCAGCTCATTGGCGTTGAGACTCTCCATCTGCTTCACCGTTACGGATTCGCTGTCGGAACATAAAGGCTTAACGATATTCAGTAATACTTTTTCCAGATCGATCATTTATTTGTTTTTCTTGGAATCCAGATATTTCTTCATGGTACCGTTCTTCGACAGCAGATTGCGTACAGTATCGGTAGGAACGGCGCCCTTGTTTAACCAGTTCAGTACTTTTTCTTCATCAATGTTAACGATTGCAGGCATTTTTGTCGGATCATAAGTTCCAACGGTTTCGATATCTCTGCCGTCTCTGCGCGATCTAGCGTCAGCAGCAACGATACGGTAGAAAGGCACTTTCTTGGCACCCATTCTCTTTAATCTAAGCTTTACCATCTTCTTCCTCCTTTGATTACTCAACTATCATGACATAAAACAAAAAGAGAGTCAAGTATTTTTACTTGACGGGTTAGAATAAAGAGATCTCATCGTTTACGTTTCTGATATACAGTTTCTTTTTTTCGAATACGGTATCTTCGTTGTGAATGTATTTCAGCATTTCTTTCTGATTCATGATGACCGGCATCCTGTCGTGGATCTTTCTGAACGCTTCATCGGCGCTTCTTGTGATGATGAGCAGTTCATTCTTTCTGTTGAAGATACAGGCAAGATACACATATTCTTCATCAAAACTGATATAGTGTTTATTCTTGTCCGGATCCCATTCATAAAAACCGTTGCAGATGACGGCACATCTGTTGTTTCTGATTTCTTCGTATGACGGTCTGTCGTTCAACGATTCCTGACGGGCGTTGATCTGCAGCGTTTTATTCTTAATGCCCCACTTCATCGAAGCGAGATCCACCTTGTTTTCTACCGGAATGATGCACAGTACGCTGTCACTAGGAAAAATCTCGCCTTCCTTGTAGACGAGATTCAGTTTTTCCGCCCTTTCCCTGATCTGCTTCCCTTTCCTGTCGGGAAGTATCCCGAAATGATATCTGCCGCACATGTTACATCTTGAACATTGACTGCAGTGAAGAGAGATTTTTGAACATCTTCTTCATCTTGTCATACTGATTGCACAGTTTATAGACCTGATCTACGGTCGTACCGGAACCTTTGGCGATCCTTCTTTTATGGGAAGAACGCATGATGGACGGATCCTCTCTTTCGGCAGGTGTCATCGACTGGATGATGGCACGGATGGATTTCAGTTCCTTGTCGGCATCCTGGTCGTTGATGGCGCTAGCCATGTCGGACATTCCCGGCATCATTCTCATGATGGAAGAAATAGGTCCGAGCTTTCTGGACTGTTCGATCGAATTCAACAGGTCATCCATGGTGAATTTCCCCTGCATCAGCCGGTTGGCGGTCTCTTCCGCTTTTTTCATATCCATCTCTTCCTGCGCCTTTTCTACGAAAGAGACGACATCGCCCATGCCCAGTATTCTTTGTGCCAGACGTTCCGGATAGAAAGTTTCAATATCGCTGATCTTTTCACCTGTACCGGTAAACTTGATCGGAACACCGGTCACGGCTTTAACAGATAAGGCTGCGCCGCCCTTGGAATCGCCGTCGAACTTGGTCAGAATGAGGCCTGTGACTTCCAGAAGATCGTTGAAAGCATTGGACACATTGACAATATCCTGTCCGGTCAAAGCATCTACCGTCAGCAGGATCTCTTGCGGATGTATTGTATCCTTGATATCCTTCAGCTCTTTCATCAGCACATCGTCGATCTGCAGACGTCCTGCCGTATCGATGATGACCGTGTCATAGCCCTTCAGTTTTGCGTGCGAAATGCCGTTGCTGATCTGCGTCAGGACAGGAACATCTGTTCCCTGCGAGTAGACTTCAACACTGATCTGTTTACCCAATGACTGCAGCTGTTCGATCGCCGCCGGACGGATGATGTCTCCGGCGATCAGGATCGGATTTCTGCCCTGCTTCTTCAGCAGATTCGCCAGTTTAGCGGCCTGCGTCGTTTTACCTGTACCCTGCAGACCTACGATCATGATCAGAGTCATTCCGGATTCATTGAAGTGCAGGGAATTGTCTTCATCTCCCAGCAGTTTAACGATCTCGTCGTGAACGATCTTGACCAGAAGCTGTCCCGGTTCAACGGAATTCAGCACATCCTGGCCGATGGATTCCAGTCTTACCTTTTCCAGAAAGTTCTTGACGACATTATAGTTGACATCGGATTCCAGCAGAGCGATACGGATCTCTTTCAGAGTATCTTCCATGTTTCTTTCCGAAAGACGGCCCTTGCCTTGGATATTTCTTAAAGATTTTGTCAGTTTTTCCTGTAATGAATCAAACATAAATCCATTATACTAAAAAACCCTATCCTGAGACAGGGAATCTTCTAGCTGCCGACAAATGCGACCGCATTCGCCAGTAGCTTGGCATTGTAGTAGTAATTGCCTTCTTTCTCGTAGTTGTTTGCCTGAAGCTTGCCGTTGACGGCAATAAACTGACCGATCTCGTAGTTTTCTTCCGCCAGACTTCTGAACATGACGATCTCGTAAACTTCATAGGTCTCGCTGGAATCCTTGCTGTTTTTTTCAACGGCGATCCTCACTTTACAGAGCTTGATTCCATTTGCCGTTTCCAGTTTTTCGGGCTCTTCAATGATCCTGCCGACTAAATAAAATGCATTCATTCTAATCCTTTCTATTACCTGCAACTTTAATCTAACATGGTTCCTTAAGAAAGAATTCTCATGATCCGATCAGAATCATCTCAGAAAATTATCACTCGATACATAAAAAAGGATACATTTCTGTATCCTATTCCTCTTCTTCTTTCAGATAGACTTCTCTCGGTTTTGCGCCGTTTGCCGGTCCGATTATGCCTCTGTCTTCCAGCGTATCGATCAGTCTGGCAGCCCGGTTGTAGCCGATGCCGAACCTGCGCTGAAGCAGCGATGTGGAAGCCTTCTGTTGGGCCCTTACGAATTCAACGACATCATCATAGAGGGAATCGTTTTCATTGGCATTGACGCTGCCGGCAGCCATGACGGTCGTGCCGTTCATATTGGTGAGGAATTCATAGTAGGAATCCTCATATTCCGGTTTCGCCTGCGATCTGACATAATCGGTGATCGTATTAATCTCCCGGTCCGTTACGTAGACACCCTGCAGTCTGATCGGTGCTGTTTCTCCCTGCGGGTAATACAGCATGTCGCCGTTGCCAAGCAGTCTTTCTGCACCTGTCTGATCCAGTATCGTTCTGGAGTCGATAGAAGACGCTACAGCGAAGGAAATCCTGGAAGGTATATTCGACTTGATCAGTCCGGTAATAACGTCTGTGGACGGTCTCTGCGTCGCTACGATCAAATGAATGCCTGAAGCTCTGGCAAGCTGGGTAATACGCTGAATGGAAAGTTCGACATCCTTGCCGGCAATCGCCATCAAATCAGCCAGCTCATCGATGATGACTACCATGTAAGGCAGCCTGTTCATTGGGGAATCACCGATCTTTAAATGTGCGTTATGTTCATCGGCCAGGGCATTGAAACCGTCGATGTTTCTTACACCTGCAGCGGCAAAAGCCTCATACCTCTCTTCCATGATCACAACGATCTTCTTCAGCATATTTGCGGCCATCTGCGCATCATCGATGATCGGCCAGAGAAGAT
>JAFZQL010000221.1 GCA_017620435.1 Erysipelotrichaceae bacterium | reverse complement strand
GTATCTATCAGTTCATTGTCTGACAGATCATAAATGTTGATTTTATGAACAATGGAATCATTATCACTGAAATCATAACCTGTAATTCCGCCGATACCGGAAATGGTCAGAACAGAGTGATCCAGATGAAGATGATCAACGATCGTAAAGCTTTCTACGTTTACAGGCTGCGTCGAGAGAATATCGACCGATTTGCCGTAAAGCAGTTCTACATCATTTGTATCGATATAGCCAATCGATTTTTCCCAGTTATAAGTAAGAATTCCATCATCCGTATTGATTGATCCGTTCTTTACCGGATTTGTGGACTGAATCATATATCTGTCGTCTGTCTGGTTGATTACCAGTACAGTCAGATCTTTCTGATAGTGCGCTCCAAACCTGCCGGTATACAGTACATCGGTACCGTTGCTTGTTTTATAGATGTTCGGATCCCATTCTATTGAGGAATCATAAAGAACATCATTGTAGTTGTTTTTTACAAAACCGATCACATAGGCATTGTAATCCGTCAGATTACCGTCTTTTTTGTTTGCGTATTTATCGATCTGATAGGCAATCGACGCGATCTTTACGCCCCAGTATGGATCGGAAGCATAGGATACATTGAAACCGGCACCTTTATTCCCTACGCAAGTACCGAAATATCTGCGGTTCGTATAATCCATGAACCAGGCCAGATTTCTTCCCATCTGTTCTTTGACACAGGCAGAAACAGAAGAGAAATATGAAGCATTGTTCGGCGAATCATCGTATGCGGCCCAGCCGAAAAGATTATTCCTGTTGGTGGCATATCCCGATGTTCCATATGCGGATTCCAGACATGCCATTGCATAAATAATTAAAGCATTACATCCGTATTTGTTCTGTGACTCTATAAAAGTATCAGCCTGATTATACATAACACTTGCTGAACCTTTTGTATCTTTCATGAACTCATTGAATGAAGATGCAGCGATATTGGTCTTGCTTCTGACCGGAAGGAACTGATAGTAGTTGTAGCATTCTGCGACAAAGTTTTTCAGGTCCGGATCACTGTAAAAACGTATTCCGTCATTCGAGTAGTATTTCTTTCCGGTCTGCATTCCTGCTTCAAAATAGTTCTCGGCATTATCGGCTATAACGGTATATTCCAGCGCATCGTTTCCGTTAATTCCATTCTTCGGATATGCACGGTAATAATGGAAAACAAGATCATAGTATTTTCCGTTTTTAACGATCTCATAGTAATTCTGATGGACTTTTACCTGGAACGGATCTTCATCTTCATAGGAATTGTTTCCGCCCAGCCAGATCGGAATCTGATTCCGGATGTATTTATCAGGGACCAGATCTGTATATTCCAGATCGGCATATCCTTCAAAACCGTTCATTACGATCCTGATATATCCTTTTCCGGCCGGTGCGATATCATAAATATCCGGACCGCACGTTTCGATATAGGTCATTTCGTAATGATTGGATATGTACGTCGTCTTGTAGCTGCTGCTGTTTCTTGCCAGCGGGTTCTGGAACAGATACATCGTTGAAGAATTCCTTCGGCCTGGATAGGAATATGCAAGTCCGGTATTCATGGCGACGATTTTACTTGGCGAATATGATTTGGAATATCTGACCACATAATCGCTGTTTTCTTTCATTTTCTTCTTTGCTTCATTAAAACTGCCATGGCAGGAAATCTTGCTGAAAGATCCGTCATCGTTGATATAGGATACTTCAAATTCTCCGGTAGAACAGGCCATCGGATAATAGGAATCTGCGGAAACAGAAAAACCGCCGTTTATCGGCATCAGTGTGCATAGTATGAATGCGGCAAGCATTGTTTTTAACAGATACGTCAGTTTTTTCATTCCAGTGTTGTCGGTATTTTGATCCAGTCGTTTCTATTGGAAAATTTCAGCATCAGATATCCCTGATAATCCGGTTCCTGATTCCCGGAGTTCGTTTCAAAAAACAGAGCGCCGTTTTCGCCTAAAGAAAGCTTTTTATTCAGACAGTTGCCTACTTTAACAGATTCATATTCTTCGGAAAGACATTGAATCACTTCATCATTACCTTCTCTGACAAAACGGGCATCTTCGATGACCATGTTTTCTTCGATGCTGTTAACATTGATCCGGAAAGTGTAGACATTCAGTGTTGATGGGATCTGATATTCTTCCCCGTTGTGCAGCATCATCGTTGATATGGAGCAGGATGAAACGGTAATGCTGGCATCGCCGACTTCTATGCTCTGCTCTGTTTCGAATTTAAGTGTTGATACATCGCAAATGTTTTGGTTCAGATCAAATTCAATCCAGGTCGTATCTTTGCTGTTCATGATACGAATAGAATCATTATCTGTTTTATACGGGATAAAAATATTGCATTCATAGATGTTTTCTGTGGAAACAACATTACTGACAAGTTCCAGCTTTGCAGTCCTGTATCCCTTCTCTTCCAGTTCATTAAGATATTTAGCTACATTATTGAGCAGAATCTTCTCCGATGTCTGCAGATTCCCAAGATCAAATGAAACGCCGTTTTCTCCTTCAAACTTCATCCTGGCAACGATAAAACTGAAACCCAGATCATTTCCTTCATCTTTATAGGTCTGATAGGATTCCAGAGAAATAACGACATTGTCATCGGTTTTTACCGGAGTCGGATCGACGATCTGTTCCTGATTCACCTTTTCCATCCAGTAAGAATAAAGCTTTTTTCCTGCAAATACAAAAATGCCGATCAGAGATACGGTTATCAGCAGAAGCATCAGTATGCGGTCAATTCTTACTTTACGCTTTCTTCCCATGTCAGATCTTCCTTTCCAGCAGTTCTTCCTTTGCAATCAGTTCAGAAAAACGCTCGATCGGAATAATCGCTGCCATCGGTTCATTATTCTTGACGATGATCTTTACATCGTCCACCTTGAGCCCCGCTTCCGCGAAGGTCGCGCCCGTCACGGGCAGGGTCCCGATCATCAGCGCCGTCAAAGCAAGTTTCGACTTTCTCATTTCAACTGCCTCCTTT
>JAFZQL010000220.1 GCA_017620435.1 Erysipelotrichaceae bacterium | reverse complement strand
TCTCTCCGTCCTTCTCTGTTACCGCAACATTCCAGATCGCGGTATCTTCGAACTCGACGACCTTGTTGTCGCTGATCGTCACATCTTCAAGACCGCGGTAATAGGTCGCTACGGAGTTCGTGCTCATCGCCTTTCCGCCAACGGCGTTGTAGACGATGATCCTGCTTCCGTCAGCGATCTGCTCAAGATTCGTTACTCTGACGAAAACATCGCCCGGTTCCGGAGCCGGTATCTGTTTAAAGACAGCAGAAACGATCAGATTACCGGTGACAGTAATGGCAACGGTACTGCCGCTTACAGGCGTTTCCACGTTGTTGACCAGAAGCTTATCCAGTTCATAGCCTGTTTCCGGTATAACCGTTAAAACGATCTCTTCGCCGTTTTCTATTCCTTCATATTTGGAAGCCGTAACTTCGCCGTGATCAGATGGTTCTATAGTAACGGTATAGGTTTCCGGATCGACAGGAACATCGCTTCCCGGAACTCCGTAAAGTTCAAATCTGTACTTTTCATCGGTTGCCTGTAAACCGAATGTCGTAAAGCCTGAGTAATATTCAAGAGCCTGCTGATTGTTGTTAAATACAGCATTGACATTGACAATATTCCATGTGTCATTATCCTGCTTCTGCAGGGTCCATTTCGAATAATCATTAGCCGTTTCACTTAAAGTAAGTGAATTGCCGGTAGATCCGGAAGTAAGGTACTTTCCGTCGTCGGTCTTGAACATGTAATAGCTGCTGCTGTCAAGTTCGACCGTAAAATAAGCCATCGCTTCCGTCTGATTAAGCTTGCCGTCTTCAATGACGGCGTTTGTTCCGGCCAGTTTACTGCCGCTGGCCTTTGTCGAGATGGCCAGACCGTCTTTCGGATAGTAGATCACCAGCTGGCTGCCGGCACCAGGAGCTGCCGTGAATTTATCCAGCTGTGCAACGATCGTATCCGGAGTCGAGGATGATTCTTCAAATTCCCAGAACTGAAGCGTCTGTCCGGAGATATTACTGTTAATGGAGGTATAACATCTCCAGTTTGGTGTACTTGTATATACGCCCAGATATCTGGTTGCATTGGCAGAATCTGCCGCAGTCAGATAATTGCTGTTGATATTCCAGATATATCCGACATCCGGTTTTGTGTTTACTCTTACACCGTTATTGCTGGCCGTAACATACAGATAATAATCGGTATTGTTGACTTTAGTGCTTATGGTATAGCCCGTTCCGCTTTCAGCGATGGTCCATCCGAAATCCGATTCTGCACTTTGATCAATCACCAGTTTTTTGCCGTTTATGGCAGCCGTGACAGCTGCCGGTCCGGAGGACGTCGACAATTTCGTCGGCAAGGCGTAGACCGTACCGTCCCCGGTAGTCATGGTGATCGCAATCGTCTTTTCGCTGGCTGCGGCAGCAGCAATGTCATCAACCTCTTTCCATGTTGAAGAAGACTCCGCTCTTACCGCTTCTGTGAAACAACCGAAAAGCATAGCAAAAGCAAGAAAGACCGTCATCAGCTTTTTCGTAAACCCGTTTTTCATTTATCCACCTCGATCTTTATGTTTTCTGCATACAAAAAACAGAACTAATACATTTTTATTCTATAATATTTAGAACAAATAATTAAGATACAATGGTGCGTTTTTGGCTTTTTTCAGCTTCTGTTTCTTATATAATATTCTCGAAGGACTACACGATCATGAACGGTAGAATAAAAGACCTGCTAAAACATAAGAAAAAAGACCTGGCAGTACTGTTTGTCTGTCTTGTCTGCTTTGTGCTTTGCGCTCTCTGGGCAAACAACGGAAGAAGCTTTTCCGGAAGTGAAGCATCCGATTTTGCCGAATACGAGAACGCCAAAGTTCTGGAGATCCTTTCGGACAACACCTTTCAGGATGAAACCGCTGATGGAGGCTACAGAGGCGAACAGATGCTGACAGTGAAAGTCAGCACCGGCAGATACAAAGGCGAAACGATGCTTGTCTATAACTATGTCGGTCCGATCTACGGCGTTCCGGTCAAAGAAGGCGACAGCGTGACGATCATCGTTTCTACCTACGGAGACGGAACGCATCAGGCAAGCGTCTACGAACTGAACCGTCTGCCCGGCATCCTGTTTCTGATCCTGCTGTTTGCCTTAACAACAGTTCTGATCGGAGGAAAAAAAGGAGTCAAATCGCTCATCGGCCTGCTTTTCATTGTACTGACGCTTTTCCTGATCCTGCTGCCGTCGCTGATGAAGGGTGCACCGACGATTCCTATGACTTTTATCGTCTGCGTTTTTATAGCCGCCTTTTCTCTGACGGTCATTTCAGGCGTCAATCAGAAAATGGTCTGCGCATTTCTGGGGACTGTATCCGGCGTACTTGCGGCAATGCTGTTTGCCCAGATCGCTCAATCTATTCTCAGGATCAACGGTCTAAGAATGGAGGATGTGGAAGCGCTGCTGCAGCTGCGAAAATCCGGCATGAAGATCGGACTGAAAGGTCTTCTGACTGCAGGCATAATCGTTTCTTCTTTGGGAGCAGTGATGGATGTTACGATGGGTCTTGCTTCCGCAATCAGCGAAGTCCATGATGCCGATCCGAAACTCGGTATAAAAGAACTGTTTCTTTCGGGCATGAATGTCGGGAAAGACATGGTAGGGACTATGACCTCTACTCTGATTCTTGCTTTTCTGGGAAGCGGTTTTGTGCTGATCCTGTATCTCTATTCGCTGGATCTGGGCAAATATCAGCTGCTCAATTCTGCCTATGTTTCTACAGAAATCATTTCATCTCTGGCCAGTAGCATCGGCGCAATCCTTTCGATTCCGATCACCGCTTTTATTTCAGCCAGAGTTTTTTCAGACAATAAAGGAGATCAATGATATGATTACAGCTTTACAGATGGATGAATACTGTATCCGCAACGGTCTGGGGTATTATCCGGATACTTCCCACAAAAAGGATTTTGCGGTTCTTGAGGAACAGATCCGGGAACAGGAAGAACTGCTTATGGCTTTTACAGCCAACAATCTGTACAATGCAGATTCCGCAATCATCTGGAGCGGGAACATCCCGGTCGTAGTAACAGATCACAGACTTCTCTACGGCAAAAAAGCCCTCTTAAACAGTCCGGTCAGGATAGCCGATATAAACGATATCACGGATATCGGCGAGAGCAGTTTCGGCAATTATGAGACAAAACTCATGATAGACTTTGCCATCGGGGAAAGGATCATGTTCGGTCTGAACAGAAAGAACGCAGATAAGGTCATAGACCTGCTGAAAGAAACGATTGAAAAACAGAAGAAGTGTGAAAAGAAAGAGACGGCTTCTGTTGCGGATGAACTGCTGAAATTCAAACAGCTTCTGGATATGGGCGCTATCACGCCGGAAGAATATGAGAAGAAGAAAAAGGAACTGCTTGGCAGCTGAACATCTTCCCTATTATATATAAAATCTATGATAGAATAAATAATAGTCATATGCCTACGACTTACACGCACTGGCATTTCGGTCAGGAATGCATCGAAATTCTGCCGGATGAACTGAAGAAAACAGTAAACGATCATCGTGATCTTTATGATATCGGTGTACATGGCCCGGATATTTTTTTCTATGATCTGCTGCATAAAGACATATCCTCATACGCTTCGGCAGCGCACGAAATAGCGGCCAAAGAGTTTTTTGACAATGCCCGGGACGCGTATGCGCAGCACAGTGAAAAGGAAGAGATGATTGCTTACCTGCTGGGTTTTCTATCCCACTTCGTCTTGGACAGTTCTACGCACGGCTATGTGGAAAGGAAAGCCGAGGTCTCCGACATCTCGCATAATGCGATAGAAGCGGAATATGACGGACACATGATGCGTCTTGACGGGCGTGCAGTCCATCTGGTTGACCGTGTCGAATCATTAAAACCGAACCTCCATAACGCGACAATCATTTCCTACTTCTTCCCTTTTGACGCAAGGACGATCTATCGGACGCTGAAAGGACAAAAGATCCTGTTAGGTTCTTTGAACTGCGTTTCTGATCTGAAACGCAAAATTCTTGGCTGGCTGTTTCTGAAACTGGGTCAGAAGGATTACCATGATCTGCTTGTACCGAAAGAGGAAACGGAAGGATGCAGAGACTCGAATCTGAGACTGGATAAACTCAGAAAGATAGCCTTGAAAAGGTATCCGGTACTGCTGGAAAATCTATTGGATCATCTGAACAACGAAGAAGAACTGGACAAGTATTTTGATCACGGCTTCGGTCCGTGGAAGAGCTATCGGCGTATTCCGGTTCTGTGTTATGAAGATGAACTTCATTATAAGGTAAGATAGATTTATTTAAGGAGAAACAATATGAAAGGTTTATTTAAGAAACTGAATGAGTCTAAGATCTTTAAGGATCTTAGTCCGCAGGAATTTGCCTGGGTGCTTTACGATGTCGGCAACTCGGCCTTCACGATGCTGGGATGTTCCCTGATTCCGATTTGGTTCAAGTCCCTGGCGATCGGCGATGCTCCGGGACAGATCTCCGGTGACAATGCTACGGCGTACTGGGCACTTGCTACCAGTATCGTAACGGTCATCGTTGCCTTGATCGGTCCGTTCTTTGGTGCAATCGCTGACCACAAGGATACCAAGAAGATCTTCTTTACGACGGCGGTTGCAGGCGGTGTTATCGGCTGTATCATCAACGGCTTTGCGATGAACTGGCTGCTGTTCCTTGTTATCTATATCCTGGCAAAGATCTTCTACCAGATTTCACTGACATTCTACGATTCCATGCTGAATGATGTCACTACGGATGACAGGTCGGATGCCGTATCGGCCTATGGCTATGCCTGGGGCTATATCGGTTCCTGCCTTCCGTTCACTGTTGCCCTGATCGCCTATGTTCTTGGTCCTGACATGGTCGGCATGATTTCCGCCGGTCTGAGCAGACTGATCGGCTTCGGCGTGACTGCCGTATGGTGGTGGCTGGTTACCGTTCCTCTGCTTTCCAACTACAAACAGATCAACTATTCTTCCGATCAGAAAGGCGCAGTCGGCAGAGCTTTCTCAAAGATCTTCAAGACGGTCAAAAAGATTGCTGCCGAAGACAAGAAAGTTCTCTACTTCCTGATTGCTTTCTTCCTTTACATCGACGGTGTCGGAACGATCATCGACAACTGCATCAACATCGGTACAGACCTCGGTCTGAATACGGTAGGACAGGTCATCTTCCTGCTTCTGACGCAGGTCGTTGCCTGGCTGGGTTCGCTGGTATTCGCCAGACTGTCAAAAACAAAAGATACCGTATTCCTCATTCAGATCTGTATCCTGGGCTATACTGCCGTATGTCTTTATGCCTTAACGCTGACAAAACTGTGGCAGTTTGCGATCATGGCTTTCGGTGTCGGATGCTTCCAGGGTTCTATCCAGTCGCTTTCCAGAAGCTACTATGCCAAGATCATTCCGGATGAGAACTCCGGTGAATACTTCGGTATCTATGATATCTTTGCGAAGGGCGCATCTTTCCTGGGATCTTTCCTGATCTATGTTGTTAAGAAGATCGGCATCAGAACCGGCGGTGTCTTCAACCTCTTCGGTTCGCAGATCAAGAGCATCAACGTAGCCATCGGTCTTCTGGCTCTGTTCTTCCTGCTGGGTATTATATTCATCAGAATGGCGGATAAAGCCCCGCAGTCGGAAGAACCCAAGAAAGATATTCAGTAATTAAAAAAGGAGCTCCTCAGAGCTCCTTTTCTTATGCCTTCAGTGTATTGAGATATCCGTCAAGATATTCTTCTGCCACAGGCGATTTCTTTACTTTCGGCTTCCGGTATTCCTTATCGCCAAATACCACCATGTACGGCTCCCTGATCGTATCGAATCCCTCCAGCGGGTTCTTTTCTGTAATGACAAATTCTGCCGCTTTTCCTTCTTCAATACTGCCGGTCACGCCATCCAGACCGATGATTCCGGCATTGTTCAAGGTTGCCAGATACAGACAGGTCCCGCGGTCGATATTGCAGAGATAATGAACATATTCCAGTTCTCTCCACATATCGTAATGAGTAATAAACGGACAAACCGTATCGGTTCCCAGACCGACTTTGATGCCTTCTTTCAGACATTTTCCGGTCGCCTCAACGATTCCTTCCAGAAGAACTTCGGAATTATATCTTTGTATCTCGTTTCCTCCGGTAACGGACGGATCGAATTTCGCCAGCGGAACAGCCGGAGACAGTGTGCATACCAGCACGCTGCCGCTGTCCTTGAACATTTTCAGCAGTCTGTCATCCATCGCTGCCCCGTGTTCGATCGTATCGACCCCGCACTTCAGCGCCGTTTCGATGCCTTTCGGCGATTCCACATGCGCGCAGACTTTCTTGCCCAGCTGATGTGCCGTGTCGCAGCAGAGCTTTACCTGCTGTTCAGACATGCGCATCTCGCCCGGTTCCCCTTTCACCTTCGCATCCAGAACACCTCCGGTAATCATGATCTTGATCCAGTCTGTACCGTAATCGACATTCTCTTTGATGAATCTCACGAAGTCCTGATCGTCCTTTGCGCCATAAGCTACACTGCCTTCCATATGACCGCCGGGAACCGTTACCGCCTGGTCGCTGCTGATCACCCGCGGTCCGATCGTTTTTCCTGCCTTGATCTGATCTCTTAGATCAGAATCCATATGGCCCAGACCGCCTACCGTTCTGATCGTCGTCGTTCCTGAAAGCAGCTGCGTTTTCAAGGAACCGCTGC
Organism: Erysipelotrichaceae bacterium; assembly: GCA_017620435.1. GTDB lineage: Bacteria > Bacillota_I > Bacilli_A > Erysipelotrichales > Erysipelotrichaceae > Colivicinus. Next base: position 23,693 of record JAFZQL010000220.1, on the reverse strand, counting down.
AGATCTTTTTTCCGACTTCGCGCAGCAGGGCGTTCGACATGATCAGACCTGCAAGTTTCCTGGAATCGCTCTGTTTCTTTTTCGGAAAACCGTTTCCCGGAAGATGCACGTGCAGATTGATCAGACCGGGGATCATATATCTTCCGCCAAGGTCTTCCCCTTCCGTTGATCCGTCATCTTTGCAGATGGAAAGGATCTTTCCGTCTTCTACAGTGACTTTCATCCCTTCCTGCAGTTTCATATCTTCTGTTCCGTCAAGGATATTGACATTCCGATATACTTTTTTCATCGTGTTACCTCTTTTTCTCTATTATAAACTGAAGTTGTCCCAAACAGGATAAAGAAGGTAAAATGTTCATAGGATGAACAGTCAGGATTTTCCGTATACCTTCAACGAAAAGAGGTATCACACATTCAACTACTATCTCAAGACCCGTTATCAGTGCAAGGTTTCTAAAGTGATCCTGGATGCGGGTTTTACCTGTCCGAACCGCGACGGTTCCAAAGGCGTCGGCGGATGCATTTTCTGTTCGCAGGCGGGAAGCGGAGATTCCAATCTTTCTTTGAAGGAAGACCTGTTAAGTCAGTACAGGAACAATAAAGCGGTTATGGACCGTAAATGGCCTAACGGGATGTATATCCCCTATTTTCAGTCTTTTTCCAATACCTACGGACCATTAAAACGGATCAAAGAGATGATCGAACCGTTTCTACAGATGAAAGAAGTGGCTGAAATCGCCATCGCTACCAGGTGCGACTGCCTGAACGATGAAACGGTATCTTATCTGAATGAGATCACGGCAATCAAGCCTGTATGGCTGGAAATCGGCCTTCAGACATCCAACGACAGCGTCGGAGAGATCATCAACCGGAAGTATACATTTCAGGATTTCAGAGATGCTCTGTACAGACTGGAAAAGACGAATATCAAGGTCTGCGTCCATGTCATGAACGGCTTGCCTTTTGAAAGTGAAGAAGACATGCTGAAGACGGTAAAGGACATCAGCCATCTTCCTTTTGACGGGATCAAGATCCACATGCTGCATATCATCAGAAACACAAAACTGGCGGAAATGCATGAAGAGCATCATTACGATCTCATCGGCAGACAGCAGTATATCGATCTGGTCGTCAGGCAGCTGGAACATCTCCGAAAAGAAGTCGTCGGTCAAAGGCTGACCGGAGATCCTATCGCAGAGGACCTCATCGAACCGCTCTGGCTCATCAGGAAAACGACGATCCTGAACGACATCGATAAACAGATGCGTAAACTGGATACCTGGCAGGGCAAGTTCTATGAATAACAATACGTTTGTACATAAATACATCAGATCGCTGATCCATCCCGAAGATCTGACCGTCGACATGACGGCCGGAAACGGAAACGATACGCTTTTTCTTTCTGAACTTTCAAAAGAAGTGATCGCCTTCGATATTTCAGCCGAAGCGATCAGACGGACAAAAGAACGGATCAAAGAAAGAAACAACGTTGCCCTGATTCATGACAGCCACGTCAATGTCGACAGATATGTGAACAGAAAGGTCAGGCTTTTCATCTTCAATCTCGGATATCTTCCTCACAGTGAAGAAACGACTCCCAGCAAGGCCGATGATACTCTGCTCGCTTTTCAGAAAGCCTACGAACTTCTGGAAGAAAACGGATATATCGTCATTACTTTTTATCTTGGCCACAGGGGCGGAAAAGATGAATTCTATCTGCTGGACGGCTATATCAGAAAAAACAGGTTTCAGATCACTGAAACCTATTCACAGAATAAAATCGATTCACCTGTTACTTATATCATCAGGAAACGTTAATCCAGCACATCACAATACTGCCACTACTTGCTTAAGCTGGAAGAAGCATTCCATGTCATATATCCGTCCATGACACCCGCGGATTTCAAACCATCGATCTGCGCTTTTATGAATGATGCATCATAAATGACATCGTAGGCATCGGAATTCTGCGCCTGTATCCAGGTACGACATTTTCCCGGATCATAGGTGTTTTCCTGCGCATAGTATGTAGCTTTTCCCCAAAGATACATCAGTTCTCCCGGATCGCTCCATGGTTCTGCGATACCGTAGGCATAGGCGGAGAAATGGTCCGGATAAGGCATGGAGCTGACAGCATCCGCACTGTTGGAAATAGCCGGCCAGAACTGTCCGTAGTAAGAAACAAAACTGGAGAATGAATATGGATCATCGCCGCTTGTTTCACCGAATACATCAGCCGAAACATAAACACCGTACTGATGAAGGATCTCGCTGGCGTAACGCAGGAAATTGCTTACCGCCTGTCCCCTTGTCTCATCGTAGGCATTTCTTAAATCCACATCTTCAACATCCTCAGGCAGTCTGACGTAATCGAACTGGATCTCGTCGAAACCCATTTCCGTAACCGCCTCTATTGCCAGTGCAAGATCGTACTCCCACATCTTACGGGAATAAATGCTAGGCCATTTTACCGATCCGTAATTGTACAGACGTCCGTCATAAAGAAGCGCTTCATCAGGATTGTCTAGCGCAAAAGCGTCATCCTTAAACGCGGTGATACGGCCGATCACATAATATCCGGCATCCTTCAGTTTTCCGATGTTTTCCCGATATGTCGTGTAACTGTTCGGAATATTGGAAGTCGAAGGGGCATAGATTTTTGCAGTCGGAGAATCGTAAGCCAGCTGCGTATCGATATAGCAGTCTTTGATGTCAACGACAAAGGCATTAATCCCGGATGTGGCATTCGCAAGTTCAATATATGCATCGGCATCTACGATCGCTTCCGCGTTGATATATAAAGCCTTCACGATCTCGGGCATCTGTTTCTTCGGCGAGAACTCTTCTCTTGGATAGTAGTCGATCAGTTCCGGACTTCCTCCCTGACCATAGTAACAGTCGGCATAGATGCTTGAATCATAAGCTGTCTCGTAGTATTCCTGAGAGACATATCTGCCCGGAATGTATCCTGTATTGTTCACATGATAATAATCAACAGTCCCGTCATCCAGCAGCTGATGATATCCGGTAACCGTTAGATCCTGTTTTTTCTTCACCCATCCGGCAATATGATAATCCCCTGCTTCTTCGCTTAGAACATGATCCCTTAGGGCTACCAGTTCTTTCTCTTTGACGCAAAGACTTCTGTCCTCTTCCAGATATCTTTCCTGGATATAGTAAAGGGTATCGTTATATGTAAACTGACAGTATTCTATGTCGTCTATCGTCGCTCTCTTCTTCTTGATCTCAACCATAGTGCCTCTAGGCAAAGATAGTTCATTTCCTTCCTTGTCCTTTACGGTAACGGTCTGTGCATCATTCGCCAGATAGTACGGACTTGTCATATTGTTCTGTTTATCTGTATAAATAAGAAAAGCCAGACAGCCAGCGGCAGCCAGCAGAAGAACGAATAGAATAACAAGCAGTTTCGTCTTTTTCTTCTTTTTCTTTTTCATAAACTAATTCTAACATGAGAAAAGCCCTTGTATGACAGGGCTTTTCTTTTTTGTTTATTTAAGGGGATAAATATATACGATACAACTGATTTTGGGGGCTAGTATCGGCAAGGCCTCACTTCCTTGCATCATCATAATACAAAAATGCTATAGAAATATTATGTTTTAATTGTGTAAAATTATGTGATTTCAAATAAGTTATAATATTGATATGTTCAAAAAGATTGCGTTGATTTCCATGGCTGTTCTTTGCGTTATTCTGCTGACCATCTATAATGCAAAGGCAGTCAATACGAAACAGCTGAAGATTCGGGAAGAAACAGTCTGCAGCGATAAGATTGATGGAGATCTGGATGGTTTTCTGATCGCCTTTTTCTCCGACATCTGTTACGGTTCTTTTATTGATGAAAAAGATCTGAATAGAGTTCTTGAAACAGTAAATGCCTACAGACCAGATCTGGTGATCTTTGGCGGGGATCTGATTGATACGGATGAAGATGACATCACACCCGAAATGATTGAGCAGTTAAAAGAATTTCTTTCATCGATCGATTCCCGTTATGGTAAATATGCGGTCAAAGGAGACCATGACCGGAACAATGAATCGATACTCCGTGAGATCTATGATGATTCAGGATTTATTCTCTTAAGCAACGAAAACCGAATGATCGGACCTGATGCCGATCATATTATTCTGACCGGTATCGATCCTTTTGCGCAGGAAAAACCGCAGTATGCGGATCTGCTGAACGATGAGATCCATTATTCCATCTCTGTTTCACACTATCCGGATCTGTTTTCACAGCTGAACAGCTGCAGCGTCGATCTATGTCTGGCCGGTCATTCTCTGGGCGGACAGATCTATTTCCCTCTTGTCAATCTGCTGCACAGAGATTACGGGTGTCAGCAGTATTATCATGGGAAAACCGTAAAAGACGGAAAGATCCTGGACATTACCAACGGCATCGGCAGAAGAAACAGTGATGCGCGTCTCTGGGCTGATGCGGAGATCGTATTCTATACACTGAAGCCGTCCGGTCAGTTGAATAAATAAAAAGACACGAAATACTGAAACGAGAACGTGCTTAACGGAACATCTCTGTCCAGAAATATCCTTTTCATAGGATCATAGACCCGGACATCCGCAAGATTTTCATTACAGATTTCATTCAATATCCGGAAATTTTCATGAAAGCTCAGCCGTTCATCAAACAGTACCTCAATCACATGACGGTTTTTTACGATCCTGAAACGGATCTTTATTTCATGATTCATCCAGGCACCTCAATACAATTGTTTTTCCCCTACTTACATAGACTCCCAGGGTATCATCCAGATCCTCGCTGCGGCCGTATACAAACAGCCTCTGGCTGATCGCTCCGGGGCCAAGCCACAGATATTCTTCATTGGTTTTAGATAGATTGCGGTCATAGACTGTCGTTCTTATTCGATCTTCATAAGCCAATGAATACCTCTGCAGAAGATTCTCGTCATAAGATACGACCGTGATCTTCCGATCAGTGAAGACTCTTTCTCTGCTTGACAGATCATAGCCAAGAAGGATCTCTTTTCCCGAGACAGCCGGTTTTACCGCAGCCGGTATCTGTTTTACTATGGCATCTGAAGACTTTTCTCCGGAGACAAAGTCTTCTTCTTTAACCGGAATAAAGGTTTTCGGTTCATCATCAAAATAGAAACTACTTCCCTTATATCTGCTGCGCATCGCAAAAAAGTAGCCGACATCATTCAGATCACTTGTCTCGATCAGAACCTTATCGGTAAATGCACACATCAGTTTATAACTGATCTGCACGCTTTCACTTAAACAGATGATGTTGAAATGTCTGTCCTTGCTTCTTTTGATCAGTTTTAGAAGCATCTCTGCATAGGATTCCTGATAAGAAAGCAGGATATAGACATCTTCAATAAGCAGCACAATATCTTCATCGTGTTTCAGCAGATAAGAAAACAGATAGCCGATATCGTCTTCCTGTTCATAGAGAAGACTATCGCTGATTACGGAATTGAGATATTCTCTTCTGCCGATAACGACTGTTCTTCTTTGATTGTCCCTCAGTGCATTCAGTATTCCGTTTATTTCTTCTTTCCGGGATGAACAGATCAGCAGATTGCTGCGGCAGCTGTATTTCAGCAGTATCCTGCTGTTGTTCAGATAATCATCGGATTCCCCCAGATGAATATTCCCATCTGTCATAGGAATACGTTTTAATGGTTCATGCGCCAGAAAATCCATCTGTTTGGGAAAAACGTTCAGTTCCTCACAGATTTCAATAATCTTCTTACAGTAGTATGACGCTTCGCTCATGTATGAACCGTTCTGTTTCTTATAGACTCTTGCCTTGTCCAGAACATTATCCAGCAGGCAGACTTCGATGGGATCGTTCCCGGCAATATCGTTTTTCGCATAAACGCTTTTCCCCCGGGTCAGACTGTCATCTACTCGTAAGAGAAAAGATCCGGCATCGCTCAGATATGCCGCTTCTTTCGACTTGATGATATCCATTGAATCCTTCTCTTCGTATACTTTTAGCGAGATCTTAAAACGGGAATTCGACCATATTTCTTCACTGATGTTGCCGGAAGGTTTCTGTGTTGCCAGGATCAGATGAACACCCAGGCTCCTGCCTATCCTGGAAAGAGAGATCAGTTCCCTGATCTGGTCGCTGTGTTCCTTCTTAAGCTCTGCAAATTCATCTACCACGATCAGCAGATGCGCCATCGCACGAAAACCGCAGGCCTGATGATCGCAGTCCAGATAATCATCAATATTCATCACCGATACCCCGGTAATCGATGAGATATCCTTGAAGATCCTTTGTCTGTCGATACATTCATTCTTTATCGCCATGACCAGTCTCTCGAATGCGTGATTTTCAAGATTAGATACGGATGCAATGATATGCGGTATCGCTGTACCGGCACAGGAAAGCGATTCTTTGATTCCTCCGCCCTTATAGTCGATCAGAATGATATTGAGATATTCCGGTGAATAACGCACACATAAAGACAGCAGCATCGAAATGATCAGTTCAGATTTTCCCGAACCTGTCGACCCGCCGATGAGTCCATGAGGTCCCGATCCGTTCTCATGCAGATCAAAATCGATGATCCTGCCGTTGGAGTAGGAGAAATCGGCTCTCAGCTTACGGTCGTTTTCCTGATAGGATCTTTTTATATCATGATCCCGGAACATTCTGGAGAAACTGTAGTTTTCTGTTTCCCCGGAACTCTCTGCGATTCTTCCCAGATGGTGGAAAAGTTTCTGATAGTCGGCTTTTTCACTGATAAATGAAAAATAGGTGCGGCTTGTACGGTGGATAAACGCTTTTGAATGCAGATACTCTATGACGGTATCCGATTTCTTGTAGATATCATGATGATCGGTAAAATACAGGACACGGATATTCGGATTACTGAATTCATAACTGCAGTTCTCGTACAGGAACAAAATAAGCGGTCTGTCAAAGCCGGTACGGTCCATTTCCTGTATTTGCCGGAAATGATTCAGCGTCATCCTTTTCTTTCCGTAAAACAGATGCGGAAGACTGTAGCAGTCATCGATGATGCTCATGTCTTTACAGTAGATCGCTACATGGATCTCATCCGGACGATGCTTAAACGATACCTCAAGCAGATAACGTTTAAACAGATCCGGACGATCTTCTTTTTTACTGATTACAGTAACGACTTTACTTTCTTTCAGATCAAGAAAGACCGGAAAATCTTCTATATGACACAGGACATGTCTGATCTGTTCCAGTTTCCTTTCTATCTGTTCGTCTTCGCTTTGTTTGATTGTTATTTCTCTTTCTATCGGCGCTTTCCCAAGGCTTATAGTCAGATAATCATCTGTTTTTTCCGTAGCATAAAACATCATCTTCACAGAACCGATGACAGAAAAGAAATGACATTCAGCCTGATGGACGTAATCCTTCAGTGTCTGTTCCGCCCTGGCCAGGTATTCTTCCAGATAAGAAAGATATCTGTTCTTTTCTGACATATAGGCTTTTCTGTCTTTTCTCTTTTCATACAGATTGAACATAAGAGGAAACAGAACTCCTGTTACAGCCATGCTTACAGGTGTAATCAGATAGACCAGAATGCTTCTTTCTCTGATATTTCCACTGTTCCCGATATAGTTCAGATAAGCCATGGAAGCGATTGCTGCCGACATCACGGTGTTGGTCAGCAGGGTCTTGTAGATTTCCTGATTCGAACGGTTTCTGTTATGGGAGAATTCTTTGATGTCCTCAAACAAAGGCTCTTTCACTGTTTCAGGAAGATAGAAATCAGGCGGATGTGACAGAAGCGGGTATTCCACGATCTGCTGCCGCAGCTGATACGGAGGGATCCTGATCTCGCACATAAAGTGATTGATGTAGAGAAAATCCTTGAAATAGATCATTCTGAATCCAAGCAGATCGATCGTATCTCCTTCATTCAGTTCGTTTCCCGTATACTGCATTCCGTTGATTGAAAAAGGAAAACTGCTCTTGAGCTCTCCCTCTTTTAAATAAAAATAGTGGTCGCTCAGATACGGATCATAGGTCCGGATACTTGCCTTGTCGCTGGCAGCGATGATGAAATTCCTGTTCTCATATATACCGTAGGATTCGATTTCAGAATCATCTTCATAAACATAGAGATGCAGCTGGATACAGGAATGATCCGAAAAAATCTCATAATGTATCGGTTCCAGTTTTTTGATTTTAGACCTGTCCGAAAAGTAGTAGTTCTCCTTTAACGATATATAGCGGCATCCGCCGTTTCGATAGATCAGAATTCCTTTATAACTTATCTTATCCTCAAGATCCGGATAGTACCTGTAGAATGAAAAGCTGTCTTGAATAATCAGAAACATTATCCTTCACTCACCAGAATGTTGATGTACGCTTCAAAAGCCTCATCGGGCGTCTGTATTCTGATCTGGGCGTTTCCCGGTTTTTTGGCCGATACTTCTCCTGCATCCACGGAAGCTGTTTCCGTATTTGAACTGGAATACTGCAGATCAGATATCCGATATCCCTCCGGTATGGCATGTACAGGTATTCTGTACGTCTGACCGACATGCAGAACCTGGGCGTAGGCCTCCAGTTCGATCTTATCGGAACAAATCGTTTCTGTTTCTTTTATCGGTGTTCTCTGTTTCACGGTACACTCGGGAACAAAGTGTCCGTTTTCAATGTGATGCATATTGCCGAATACCTGGTTCTCTTCATTCAGAATGCTGAACGATCTTGAAAAACCGAGTTTATGCAGCTGAGTCTGTGCCGTATTAAATACCAGATCCATGATCCAGTAAAGCGAAATATCGCCGCATACTTTCACATCCGGATTCTCCTTGCTGATATCCTGTAAGGCGGAATAGCTTACACTGCTTGCCTTGCTTTCAAACGATCCGTCATCCTGATATAGATGTAACGTTGATTTTACTTCCGCTTTCAATCCTGTATCCAGTTCAATATCCGCAAGTCTCAGATCGACCGCTTCAAGGCTGACATTCACGCCGATTGCAGTCTTAGCCGACGCACCGATATCGGAATTAAAATCATGGGTCTGATCCCTGATCAGTCTGAGCTGACCGTTCTTTGTTTCAAAACCGAGATTGTGTTTCCCGCTCAGGAGCAGCTGCGCTTCCCCGTTTGCGGAAAAGCGGATCAGCAGATCCAGATTGATGAATACCGCAGGAAGATTCGGGATCGGCGTTCTGATCCGGCAGATCGGAATACTTGCTTCCGTTTTGTCTTCCGATGAGGATACCATTGTTTTTAACAGCGAATAGAAAGAACTGCTGTCAAGATCCTTGAACTTCAGATAATAATCTCCGTATTTATCAAAAGAAACGCCAAGACGTTCAGACGTATTCAGACTGACGGTAAAGAAACAGTTTTTCAGATCTCCTTCCTCATAAACCCACTTGAAACTGGGCTGAACATGGTTCAAAGAAAATTCCCCGTAGAGATTCATTCCCTTAACGTTCCTGGATACATAAACAGTGATTCCGCTTCTGTTAAATGTATAGCTTACCTTGAAGCCATCCGTATGAAAGACATTCCCCTTTTCCGCCAGAAGATGATAACGGGTATTCTGATAAAGAGGATCTTCTTCGCTGTAATACGGAATGACCTCGGCCTGAGAGAAATCGATCTCATATGTCCCGGCAAGATCCAGATCATCGAAGATATCATCCAGCTGCGCTTCAGTTTTACTGCACAGGTCTCCGTTAACCGAATCGATCAGATAATAGCTGCCGTCTTCATAAAGCAGATCGCCTTCCTGAAGCTGATCGGTACTCTGTTTTGGCTCCTGCAGATAATCATAAGTCATGGAAGTATCGTAATACCGCTTATTCATCAGACTTACTGTCTGAGCGATCAGCACAAGAGCGTCTTCTCTGGAAACCGGACTCTTGTCCTTTCTGTTTCTGTATTCCTTTTTTGACAGGATGTTTGAAAGACCCTGTGTATCTTCAATCATTCTGTTCAGAGTTTTGACCACATATTCCCATTTCAACGGTTCATTCAGCAGCAGTCTGTCTTCTTTCTCTACTACTCCCCATAATTCCAGTTTCTGCAGATTCTCATCTCTCTCTTCGCTGGTTCCTATGCCGCTTTCCTGAGAGAGATCGTTCAGATAATCCGCAACAAAATAAGGAGCATTTGCTCCGCAAGCCGTGCAGGTAATGATCATCAGAACACTTGCGAAACAAATGCTAAGTCTTTTAATCAAAGTTGGCTGCATTCGCCACGATCGTTGATTCCAGTGAATCGTAATCAGCTACGGTATTATCTAAGAAATCGGCATAGGATCTGATTACTTCTGATTCATCGGTAAATCGGTTGGCAAAGCGGTGAAAACGCGAGATCAGCATCTCCTGTCCGTCCGACATCCAGATGCTGTTCAGGTCGTTCATCGTTCTGCTGACATAAGCAAGGATCTCATCCAGACTGGTATTGTAGTTTCTGAGCTGCTGCGCTGCATGACTCACTTCAGATAATGTGATTTTGATTTCTTCCATGAATCCTCCTTTACACTGTTCTTAAACGTGATGCCTGCGTATAGATCTCATCCTGCGTTTCACGATACGCTCTGGCAGAGTTTCTCAAGAAATCCGCATACTGACGCATGATGATGGAGATCTGCTGCAGATCGCTCTCAAACGTCCTGATCTGATTGGTAAAAGCCATATTGTCTTTACCGCTCCACGAGGAAGAAAGTCTGTCAACTTCCTCATAGATCGCCTCATAAGTACGATCATACTCTGTGTTCGCTTCTTCGATCCCTGACGCTGCCGCATCAAGCCGGTCCGGTTCAACCATAATTGATCTCATAATTCTTACCTCCTTTGATTCATTATTCAATTCTAAAAGAAGGAATCCTAAACGATTTTGATGATTATTGCAGGAAAAACAAAAAAGCGGACTGTTTCCGTCCGCTTTTAGCTATTCCGCATTAGAATATCATGCCTATCGGATCGTCATGATCTCGTCGGCATCTTTACGTACTTTCTCTACGGCATCCTTGTTTCTCTTGCCGATGGCAATCACCGGCATGATGATCTCATCTTCCGGTATCGAGAAATAAGCTCTAAGCCTGTCTTCGTCTCTTAAACCCATAATCAGCGTATCATATCCCATTTCGCTTGCCTTAAGAATGAGATAGGCATTCTGCAGACCCAGGTCGTATCCGCCCCAGATGTCTCCCGAAAGATCCGTAGCTTCGCCGTTGTTGAAACCGGAGATCCCTTTTTTAAATGCCGCGATGATATACGCGGCATTTGCCGAAGAATTCTGATTGAAACCAGGCAGACAGTCATAAACTTCCTTTACCGCATCTTCTCCTAATGCCACATAGTATCTTCCGGTCTGGGAGTTCTTCCAGGAAGGAGCCATACTGACACAGGAAAAGATTTCCCTTAGTTCCTTCTCACTGATCCCTGCTTCTCTATAACCCCTGATACTTCTTCTGATCTTCACCAGCTGTTCAAATTCCATTTTATGCCTCCTTGACCTGATACCTGATATAGTGGGACATCTTCTCACCCTTCTTCAGGATCGGTACCAGATAATGATCGCCGTAGTTGATGCCGTTAGGATAATACTGACATTCCAGAGCGATACCCATATACTGTTTGTATGTCTGATTGTATTTGCCCTGTTCGTTGTTCAGATAATACGACGTATACACGTGCATGTCCGGCAGATCGGAATAGACATTCAGCTGCAGCCTGTCATTTTTCAGTTCGCACATCAGCTTGTCGCCGATCTTTTCCCAGACATAGTTGTTATCGATGCCCTTTTCCAGTCTTTCGAGATTGTCTCCGATCCTGGTAAATGCATTGAAATCATATGGTGTTCCATCCGTCGGAACCACTTCATCCAGTGTCAGAGAATACTCGTCGGTTGGAGAATACCTGTCCGTGGTGAGATACAGATACTCATCCATGATGTCAGGATCGCCAAGATTGAAATAGGAATGGTTTGTAATATTGAACAGCGTATCCTGATCGCTGCTTCCCTCAAAACCGAAAAACAGCGTATCATCTTCCAGCCTGTAAGTAACCTGCGTATGCAGGTTGCCCGGGAATCCTTCTTCCCCGTCTTTTGCATCATAGAACAGGACGATTTCCGTATCGCTGACGCTTTCTGTTTTCCAGTTCTTGAAAGCAAAGCCGTTGATGCCGCCCCCGTGCAGCTGGTTCATGTTGTCGTTGACAGACAGCTGATACGTCTTTCCGTTCAGTTCAAAGCGGGCATTACCGATCCGGTTGCAGTTTCTGCCGATCGTCGCGCCGATATTGGTTCCTGCATAACGGATATAGTCTTCATCCGTATCGAATCCCAGAACGATATCCGTATCCGTTCTCTTATCGATCAGTCTGGTCAATGTAGCGCCCAGTTCGCTGATCTCGGCTCTTAAATACTCATTTTCAATCGTATAACGCATATTTATCTCCTTCTTTTAAAAAGATGACTTATGAAAAGTCATCTGCATCTAAACCAGCGTATTAAACAGTTTATAGAATGCCTTCCTGCTGCTTCTAGGCATGTTGACGCATACTTCGATCGGCATGGAAACGATCTCGTTGTTCTTGATGCCGACGCACTGTCCGCCGACGCCCTCAACCAGCAGTTCCACCGCTTTCGCACCCATTCTGGATGCCAGAACACGGTCGTTCGGTGTCGGAGATCCGCCTCTTTGAATATGGCCTAAAATCGTCGCTCTGCCCGCAAAACCGGTCGCTTTCGAGATCTTGTCTGCCAGATCCTTGACGTCGCATACCTTCTCGGAAACGATGACGATCGCATGATTCTTTCCCTGATTCTCCAGATAACGGAGTTTCTCCAGAACCGCTTCTTCATCATATCCCGTTTCCGGAGTGATCAGGATTTCCGCACCGCAGGAAATGCCGGAGTAGATCGCCAGATCGCCGCAGCGGTTGCCCATGACTTCAACAACGGAACAGCGGTGATGGGAATTGGAAGTATCTCTCAGCTTATCCACGCATTCGACGATCGTATTCAGTGCCGTATCGAAACCGATGGTAAAATCCGTTCCCTCGATATCGTTGTCGATCGTACCCGGCAGACCGATACAGTTGATCCCGTGCTTTGTCAAAGCATCGGCACCCTTGTATGTTCCATCGCCGCCGATCACGACCAGAGCATCGATCCCGTTCTCATGAAGTTTATCGACAGCCTTCAGAACGACTTCTTCATTCCTGAATTCCGGCAGTCTGGCACTGCCCAGGATCGTACCGCCTCTGGAAATCGTTTCCGAAACGGAATGCCTGTCAAAAGGTTCATACCAGCCTTCCACAAGACCCTTGAATCCGTCACGTATTCCTACCACTTCGATTCCTTTCGCCAGGGCTGTTCTGGTAACGGCACGGATCGCCGCATTCATTCCCGGTGAATCCCCTCCGGATGTCAGTACTCCGATTTTCTTCAGCATTCTTATTTCCTCCTCATATTCTTTCCTGAAAGAACATAGTCATCCGTCATGATATCTATTCTTTCCATCAGCCTCTTCGCATTCATGAGATTTGACTTCTCCTTGCGGTCATACTGATAGTGTTTCAGCAGTTCTTCTTTTGTAAGATTGGATGTAAAAAGCGTTGCCAGGGAATGATCCAGACGGTAATCCAGGATCCGGAACAGGATGTCATCCCTCACAAATTCCGAAACGGCTTCCGATCCGATATCATCCAGGAACAGGTAATCCGCTTTTTTCAGTAATGCGATGTTTCTGTCGATCTGCTGCGAATCGGTATTGAAGAAAGATCTCATTCTGTTAAAGAAATCCGTCACCTTCACAAAAGCCGTCTTTTTGCCTTTCTTGACCAGAGAATTGGCCAGAGCCGTACACAGATAAGTCTTACCGACTCCCAGATCGCCGCAGATATACAGACCCTTTTCCTCTTTCTGATGCAGGATGGCGGCAAGTTTCAGATACAGCTGTTTCTGATCTTCCGTATAAGCAACGTTTTCCAGATCAAGATCCAGCAGGTCGTAAGGAACATCGCAGTATACATAAGCATCTCTTAATTCTTTCTTATGATTTTCTGCCATAGCATAATCGCAGTATTCGATCTCTTCGATCGGAACGACATCGCGGTTCAGTACAAGCCTTTGTCCCTTTGAAAGCTGAGAACACATATACAGACCTTTGCAGTCTTTACATAGTGCCCTGGACAAAGCGATCCTTTTCAGCAGATTAAAGTGCTCCTGAATGAAATCATCAGAAAAACCGGATTTCTTCATGACTTCCTTAAGATATGCATCGTTTTTCAGTTCTTCATTGTTCATCATTTCTTACCCATCAGTTTCAGCAGTTCTTCCGCTTCCTCGTCGCTCATCGATGGATTCCTGCTTGTATCGTAGACCGGAAGCCTGTCTTCTGTTTTCTTTCTTTCATAGTTCCTATCAAGTCTTTCCAGAGCCTGCTGTGCCGTAGTGACATCGTTACGGTGCAGATCGGAAGCGATCGGATACAGATACTTTTCAATCAGCCGGTTGTCGCAGTTTCTTAATGCATGTTCCAGCAGGACATTGATGACGGAATGATTCAGATGATATTCCTGCGACAGGTTCATGATGATCTTCCGGTCGTTCTCCGTCACTTCCTTCCCGTTCTGCAAGGACATCAGATAAGTCAGGCAAGGTACATTATACTGTCCTTTTTCAACATTTCTGTAGTCTCCGCGGGCATGCATACAGAGATACTTCAGATAATTCATATTAAATGAATCGGTACTCCTGTTTACGGTCTCGGCTACATAGCTTCTCATCCTGTCATAGGAAATATCATAAAGATCCGCCATTTCCGCGATCTGCTTCAGATTGTCTTTTGTACGGAACGGCATCGGAAACAGATTCGTAGAGATGTCTTTCAGAAAACGGCCGGGATCAAACAGCGTATTGAAACTGTATTTCTCATCTCTGACAGGCGTTTTCCTCAGGATGTTTTCATCTTCCGCCGTCCAGGCATTCAGGTTTTCCGGAGAAAGGACCTTGGAAACATTCTCGTAGTCGCTGTATGTGTTTTCTTCGTAGATTTCAGCGATCAGTTCCTGATAATGCTTGCCTGAGGTTTTCAGAATGAATTCTCTGACCAGGATATCGTCTTTAATGAAGGCCGCAGCGGTCAGCGGCTCACATAACACAAAAACGTAGCTGTCATCTTTTTTCAGCGTCTTAAGAAGCCGGTATTCATTCAGTTTCCCGCATAATACTTCAAACAGGTCGACCGACAGATTCAGCGATATCAGCAGTTCATTCAATTCGCGGAAACCGGAGGAATGTTTTTTCAGTACCAGATATTCATAAAGCGCCAGCGCATCATTGCCGACCAGCGGACTATAGAAAAAAACCAGGGCTTTCAGCCTCTCGTTCGACAGTTCTATGTTTCCGTCGACTTTATAAAAATCCTTCCCTAACATAATACTTCCTTCAGCCAATTATCAATCATGACATACAGGTCATTGAGACTACCATTATTATATATGATTTTATCCGCTCTTTTTATTTTTTCATCCGCAGGCATCTGGCTCTTCAGCCTTTCCTGATACTGCTTCACGCTGAACCCTCTTTCTTCCATTCTTTTTTTCAGCAGTTTCTCGTCGGCAACGATCAGAAGATTTCTGTCGAAATAGACGTCCCATCCCGCTTCAAAAAGCAGCGGCACTTCCGCAAACAGCGGATCATCCTTTCTTTTCTTCAACTCCTTCAGGATCAAAGGATGCATCGTTTCTTCCAGTTTCTGCTTCTTTTCAGGATCGGAAAACACCTCTACCGCGAGTTTTTTCTTATCCAGGGTATTTCCCTCAAAACACTCCGGAAACAGCTTCTTTACGGCCTTGTAGCCCTTCTTGTTCTCTTCCAGAAGTTCAGCGTTGACTCTGTCGCAGTCGAAAACATCATAGCCCTTGCTACGAAGATAATCCGATACTGCCGTCTTCCCGGAACCTATGGTTCCTGTGATCGCTATTTTCATCTTTTTCTTTTCTGACACTTCGGACAGTAATATGTCCCCCTTCCGCCTACACGGATCTTTTTTATCGCAGTGCCGCAGAAAGGACAGACATCCAGACCGTGAACATTCAGATCCAGCTGAAATCTGCCGGTAACGCCCAAGGAAGAAGTATAGGAACGGATCGTCGTTCCCCCAGCCTCAATGGCACGGTTCAGGATGTTTCCGGTCACCACAACAAGCTCTTCCAGCTGTTTTCTGCTTAAGTTTCCGGCAGGAGTCCTTGGATCAAGATGGATCGCCGAAAGGATCTCATCGGCATAGATATTGCCTATTCCTGCGACAAAGGACTGATCCAGAAGAACCTGTTTGATCGGCTGCTTCTTTCCCTTCATATAATTACGGCAATACCGGGCATTGAACTCTTCTGAAAACGGTTCAGGACCGAGATCCTTAAACCGGCGGTAATATTCATTCTTATCGATCAGTTCCATTCTTCCGAACTTGCGGACATCATTGTATCTTAACTGTTTTCCGTCATCCAGGCAGAAGATCACATGGTCATGCTTGTCAAGAGGAACGCTCTCATCCAGAATAAAGTACTTCCCTTCCATTCTGAGATGAGAAACCAACGTTACGTCATCCATTTCAAACAGGAGATACTTCCCTCTTCTTTTGAATTCACGGAAACAGGAACCGATCAGTCTTTTGCGGAATTCTTTTTCGGAACATTCCACGATCGGTTTATATATGATCTGTATATCCGTTATCTTTCTGCCCCTGATTCGCTTTTCCAGCGTATTCAGGACGGTTTGTACCTCAGGCAGTTCAGGCATTATTTTGCCTCATACCAGTCTTTGCCGATAGCCAGGGAGCAATCCAGCCTGGTCTTTAGCTGATAGGCATCCGACATGATCTCCGGAATGATCCGTTTCATCGTCTCTACTTCATTTTCCGGCACATCAAAAATCAGTTCATCATGGACCTGCAGGATCAGCCTGGACTTCAGATTCTCTTCCTTCAGTTTTGCGGCAGCCTTGTTCATGGCGATTTTGATCAGATCGGCAGCGCTTCCCTGAATCGTCGCATTCATCGCCGCACGCTTGCCGAATTCCTTCATCATATAGTTCCTGTCGTTTATTTCGTTGATATATCTTCGACGATTCATCATCGTCTTGACATAGCCGTTTTTCTGACAGAATTCGACCTGTTCATCCAGATACCGCTTGATGTTCGGATAAGTCACAAAATAGTCGTCAATAAACTTCTTGGCATCCTTGAACGACAGTTTCGTCTGATTTGCCAGACCGAAGTCGCTGATCCCGTAGACAACACCGAAATTGACTGCCTTGGCATGTCTTCTGACCAGATCCGATACTTCTTCTTTCTGCAGTCCGAATACATCCATGGCTGTCTTGGTATGAATATCGATCCCTTCATTAAAGGCGTCGATCATCTTTTTCTCGTCTGCCAGGGAAGCCAGTACTCTAAGCTCTACCTGCGAATAGTCGGAAGAGATCAGTACATTGCCCGGCGAAGGCTTGAATGCCTTTCTGATCTCTCTTCCTTCATCATCCCTTACGGATATGTTCTGCAGATTCGGATCATAGCTGGAAAGCCTGCCGGTCTGCGTGATGGTCTGAGAGAAAACGGTATGGATCTTTTGATCCGGTCCGATATATTTTTTCAGTCCTTCCGAATAGGTAGAATAAAGCTTTGTATATTTCCGGTAATCCAGAATATCCGCAACTACCGGATGATAGTTGATCAGCTTGTTCAGGGTTTCCGCATTGGTAGAACCCTTCTTTAGATCCGGAAGGTCCAGTTCTTCATATAGAACGCCTGCCAGCTGTTTTGGCGAAGAAATATTGAATTCGTGCCCAATGGAATCATAGATCCTTTTTTCCAGGACATCGATCTTTTCTTTTGTCTGTGAAGAGATCTCATCCAGTTCCTTCTCGTCGCAGTATACACCGGCTTCTTCCATGTCATACAGAACATAAACCAGAGGAAGCTCCAGATCCTGATACAGATGCAGCATTTCCTTCTCTTCCAGCTCTTTTACGGTTCTCTGCCGGATCCGTTCCAGATCGTAGCCGATCTCGCAGGCATAGGCAGAAAGCTCTTCGGTTTCGACCTCGACAGGTTTCTTTTCCGTACCGAACAGTTCCTTCAGTTCTCTGATCTTTTTATTCAGGTAGTTGTAAATGATGCTGTTAAGATCACTGTTGTAGTTGTTGCATAAGAAACACATCAGATACAGATCATCCGTGTTCTTGCCCAGCTGTATCCCGTTATAGTGTAAGGCGTGCAGCAGCGCTTTCAGGTCAAAGACGGTCTTTTTCTCATCGGATGCCAGATAATCCAACGCTCTGTCATCCTTCTTCAGATCTTCCAGCGCGATATATTCCTGACCCGTTTCATTAGAAAAACAGGCACCGTATAGTTTTCTTTCATAATAGGAAAACTCATCGGACAGGAAATAAATGACAGGTTCATGAAGCAGCTCTTCGGATATCTTTGTTACTGTCTTGTGTTCTCTTTTTTCTTCCGTATGGTTCTGACCGGTCTTTCTGATCAGCGAATACATCTCGTACTTTTCAAAGAAACCGTTACGTCCGTCTTCACTGATGTTTACTTTAAAGTCATCCAGGACATTCGGGATCTCGACATCCGTCTTAATGGTAGCCAGAGTCTTGGAAAGGAAGCAGGAATCCTTGTCCCTGATCAGCTTCTCTTTCAGTTTCCCCTGAATCTTCTCGATATTCTCATAGATTCCTTCACAGGTATCGTATTCACTCAGCAGTTTTACCGCCGTCTTGTCTCCGACGCCTTCCACTCCTTTGATGTTGTCAGACTTGTCTCCGGCAAGTGCCTTGTAGTCGATGATCTGATACGGTTTCAGACCGTATTCTTCCATCAGTGCCTTTTCATCCATCCTGGCGATATCCGACATTCCCTTGCGCATCACATATACGCTGGTTGTATCGTCGATCAGCTGCAGCATGTCTCTGTCGCTGGAAAGGATGCAGGTCTCCAGAGGATACTTCTTCGCCAGAGAACCGATGATGTCATCCGCTTCGATCGAATCATATTCCAGATAAGGCATCCGGTACGCTTCCAGCATCTCTCTGACCAGATCAAACTGACCGGCCAGTTCTTCCGGTGTTTCTCTTCTTCCTGCCTTGTAGTCTTCCGCAATATCATGACGGAAAGTATGTTTTCCCTTGTCGAAAGCGACGACGCAGTAATCCGGATGAATGGTATTGATGGCCTTGTTGAGCAT
Source organism: Erysipelotrichaceae bacterium (assembly GCA_017620435.1). Taxonomy (GTDB): domain Bacteria; phylum Bacillota_I; class Bacilli_A; order Erysipelotrichales; family Erysipelotrichaceae; genus Colivicinus. The sequence goes on along the minus strand of JAFZQL010000220.1, from coordinate 4,460 downwards.
ATTGGCAAAAGCGTATACCGCATTTGTGTATACGCCCTTGCTTGTTTTCATGATATCTCCGTAACAAGTCGCATAGAAACCCCTGAACAGTACCGAGTTTCCATCGATCAGCAGCAGTTTCATTTATTCTCCTGTTTCAATCTCAGCCGGAACGGCCTGATTGGAAGTAGCCATGTTTTCCAGGATACTTAGGTTTTCATACATTAAGGACATGTAGTCCTTTCCTGATTCTGTCTGGGTAGAAGTCAAAGAAGAGATATTGTTCAAGGTGACCCGTTTCAGTCCCAGTTCTTCTTCCAGCTGAGCCATCAGTTCCTGCATCTCTTCCGGCATGTTCGGTTCCATGGCGATATATCTGACATTGTCGTTTCTGATCCTGGCTTTGATCACTTCCAGCTGCTGTTCGCTAGGCAGAGCTCCGTACTTGGACAGACACACCGGATACACCTGGAAGCCGAAATCCTTCTGCCAGCAGCCGAAAGATCCGGTCATGGATACGAATTTGATCGACTTGTTTTCCTTCACCAGACGGCTCGCAAGCGCCTGATATGAGGCATCCAGCGCGATCAGTTCATCGGCTACCTGCGTGAAGTTCTCTTCGAAGTAGGCAGACTGTTCCACGTAGTTGTTTGAAAGATACTCTTTCACATCCTTTGCCATGCAATACATGCCCGAAGGAGAAAGCCAGATAAACGGATCCAGATCGTAGATGTCGACATCATTAAACACATCATTGTCATAGAAAGAACTCTCAAAATAAGTCACTTTCCCGTCCATGATGACAGGCGTGTAGCGTTTATACTGATACAGACAGTTCATTACGGAAAGATCTCCGGCAGACAGATCGATGATCTCTGCGATCTGTTTGTCATACAGATCCATATACGGTTCTAGATTGCCGATATGGAACAGAACGGAAGAATCCTCCAAGATCTCCTCATAGCTGCTGAGGATATGCGAGGTCTGGACCAGCGTATTTGTCTGTATCGAGATCGGTACGATCCGGTTGCCTCCGATACGGTTTAAAAGATATCCGATCGGATAGATCGTATAGGCCGTATACTGCTTGGCTGAAGCACAGCCGCACAGCAGCATCACAAGAATCATACATAATGCTTTTCTTAGAAATCTCATACCCTATTATTATACCTTATTGATCTGATATTTCGCATAGTATATCGCTTTGCCTTCGGCAGAAAACTTTGCCTGATAGGCTGTCATCGGTTCTGATTCATTAAAGTAGTTCCTGTCGCTTTCCAATTGGATGAAAGAGGATTCCTTAAAGTATTCCAGAGAATCATCATAAAACCCTTCGTTATCCGTTTTCAGGATCAGGATCCCCCCATCTTTCAGGATCTGCTGATACTTCAGCAGAAACGGCGGATAGGTCAGACGGCGTTTGTGATTCCTTTTCTTCGGCCAAGGGTCGGAGAAGTGCAGATAAATAAGATCGATACTGTCAGAATCGCAGATTTCTTCAATGTTTGTTGCATCCGCCAGCAGGACCCTGAAGTTGTTCAGTTTCCTATCCTGCGCCTTTTTGATCGCTCTGGCAACACAGGTCTCTTCTTTCTCCAGACCGATATAAAAGACCTCCGGATGCATGGCTGCCGATTCTGTTATAAAATCTCCCATGCCCATGCCGATCTCCAGATAGACAGGAAGACCGGTACGAAGACCATGAAGATCGAAAATCAGGTATTCTTTTTCATTTTCCAGAAACGGGGATACCCATTTCTTCTTTCTCATACGCATGTTTTAATTATAATTCATTTCTATCTGATTAGGATCAGTGTCTGATATGGCTGCAGCTGAAGTCCTTTCGCGTTTCCTTCATAGAGATCTAAAGTATCAAGGAAAACGGTATATCCATCTTCCTCAACAACAGTATTCCTGCATAAGCCGTTCGCATGATAGACCATGTAAGTGTCTTTTCCCGACTTCAGTTCATACTTCAGGACTGCGCCGTTTTCCAGCGCTTCTACATTGATCTCAGGATCATCAGAATGCAGCTGTTCAATACCCTGCTTCAGTGCGACAAGCTGTCTTATGTTTTCAAAGACATCATGGTTCCTGATCTTCAGAGAATAATCCAGCTGATTGATCTCATCGGAAGACTGGTAGGAATTGCTGTCGCCCTGTTTGCTTCTGAGCATCTCTTCTCCCGCCAGCAGGAATGATGTGCCATCAGAAGTCAGTACGACCGCTTCCGCCAGAACGCACATCTTGCGGATCGTCTCTTCGTCTTCAATGCCTGCCGCCTTCATTCTGTCATAAAGCGTAAAGTTGTCGTGGCAGGTCACATAGGAAACGCTCTTGTTCGGATCATCGATGCTGTAGGCAAGATTGTAGGTATGACCGTTGATGCCTTCCTGGATCGCACTGACATCGGAAGATGCGATCTGGCTGCTGTTGACCCATCCTTTTTCGGAAGGCGCATTCAGTCCTCCCTTGATCAGCGCATCCCGCATCTGGTCGTTGAACTGGCCGTATCCATTGAAACGGTTGGCGTTGGCCTGTACTGCCTGATCGTCGCTGCTTAACGGCGTCTTGCCGCCGGTCCAAGGTTCACCATAGATCACGATATATGGGTTGATTCTACTGACGGTTTCGCTGACCTGATCCATTGTTTCAATGTCATGAAGACCCATCAGGTCAAAGCGGAAACCTCCCAGTTTATACTCTTCGGTCCAGAAACAGACACTGTCGATGATGAATTTGCGCATCATCGGCATTTCGCTTGCCGTCTCGTTTCCGCATCCTGACCCGTTGGAGAAGGATCCGTCGTAGTTGTAACGGTAGTAGTATCCCGGCATCAGGACATCAAAAGAAGAATGCAGAGCGGAAGAAACGTGGTTGTATACGACATCCATGATGATCGTAATGCCTGCTTCATTGAAACGCTGTACGACCTGTTTAAATTCTTTGATCCGGCTGTAGCCATCATATGGATCGCTGGAATAGAGACCTTCCAGAACGTTGTAGTTCAATGGATTGTAGCCCCAGTTGAAGCGGTATTGCGTTTCGTCGTTGTCCTGATCGTAGATCGGAATCAGCTGTACCGCATTGACGCCGAGCTCTCTGATATGATCGAATCCCGTGGCAACCGTCATGCCGTTTTCTGTATACATCGTCCCTTCATCGATCAGACCGAGGAATCTGCGTCTGTGATCCTCCGGACCGTTCCAGGTATCGGAACTTGTCACATCCGCCACATGTGTCTCCCAGACGGTCAGCTGCTTTCTGTCATATTTCAGATAGCCGACCTTCTCCCATCCTTCCGGATCCGTCTTGCTGAAATCGACAACCATGCCTCTGATGCCGTTGATCCCGGCGCTCTTCGCATACGGGTCTATGATCTCGCAGCCCTCCGGATAAGTTCCGTTATATACGACGTAGGTATAATACTTGCCTTCCATGTCGCCGCTGCATGTACAGGTAAATACGCCTTTGTCTCCTTTTTTCATTTCATAGGAGACACAGGTATCGTTGTCTTTGTCTGAAACACTGACAGGTGTTCCGCTTTCATAGATCCTGAGTTCTATTCTTTCTGAAACCGGTGACCAGACCTTGAAGGTCGTTTCATCTTTGGAATACAGGGCTCCCAGTTCGCCGTCGTATAAATACAGTTCGTTGAAAGAATCCGAGTTGTACAGACCGGTCATCGATACAGGCGAATCCAGTCTTGTACCGGAACCGCGGAATTCCACTTCAACGGTATAGGACTGCGAGAAGTCGGCAGTCATGTCCAGCGTATCGGTCAGATTCTTTCTGCCTGCCCCGTTTCCCTGGAAGACCGGTTCACCGTTGCAATAGAGTTCATAGGTTTCGATCGGATTGCTGCAGGAAATATTGATGGAATGTTCGTCTTTAAAAGAGGCCGAATAAATCACATCGCTGATGGTCTTTTCCGAAGAATCATAGATGTGTTCGTCGCCTCCGGCCAGATAAACATGATAGACGTTGTTCTCGTCTTTCTGATAGGAAGAGAACACGATGAAACGGTCCGATTCGGTACCGTCCTTGGTCCAGCTTCCTTTTTTCTTGACGATCAGACCGAGCCGTCCTCCGGAGAGTTTTCCGAAATAGGACAGCGGATAGGAAGCGATCACGCCGTAATCGTCCTGATAGTTGAAATCATCTTCTTTGCTGTCGTCCGTTCCTTCCGGATCCCAGAGCCACAGCGTCCAATCGGAATACTTGTTATCGCTTCGCTGATAATGGATCTGCACGGATTCTTCATCCAGTTTTTCAACCTGCGTCGGATAATCGACATCCCGATCCGGATAAGAGACTGCCGTTTCCTTTCCCTTGCATCCGAAAAGCGGTACAAGCAGAAGCGCTGTCATCATGATTTTGATTAGGGTTTTGTTTTTCATATGTGACCTCCAGAAGGCTCTTCTGATATCTATTATATTAGAAAAAAGCACGGCAGTTACTGCTGTGCTTTCTTTTTCATC
>JAFZQL010000219.1 GCA_017620435.1 Erysipelotrichaceae bacterium | reverse complement strand
TTATAAAAAAATTGAAAAAGAAAAAAGTGATAACTATGACAATAGTTGTTATAAACAAGGAGAAGCTGCGTCTTCTCCTCTTGTATCTATAATAATCCTTAATCGCAATGGCTTTGATAAGCTGCGTATTCTTATAGATTCATTTAAGCGTTGCCGATTCTATGACAATTATGAGCTGATTGTAGTTGATAATGCTTCTGATGATGGTTCTGTAGAATTTCTTGAAGGAACAAAATTAAATATCAACATCATAAAAAATGCAAACAATGAAACATTTTATCTATCTTTTTCAACAGAAAGTGGCATCAGTAAAACAAAAACAGTAATTGTTCAAAAACAAGGATTGTATTTTAGTGGCTGGGAGCTTATGGAAGATGATGACTCCTTTGGCAATCTTTCCCGTTTCCAAAGATATACCGAAGCAAAAAACTTCCCGTATAAGTTTTTCTATCTCGATGAAAACGGGAAAAAACATCTATTAAATGCTTCTGATGTCACGGTTGAAAACGAAACCGCAACTCTAAAAGATGGCATCTATCAGTATTGGCCAAATTCGCACGATTGTCTGGAATATGATGTTATTCGTTTTGATCAGTGCAATTTAGGTATTCATGTGTTTTCCTATACAGATGAACAAGGAAATACTTATGAAAAGCAGATGGAAGTATTTATGCCGGAGTTTTTTGCGGTAGAGGGCAACTATTCTGATATATCGCAGATCGATTATCACGATGCAACGGAAATGCCTCTTCTTCATGAAGGGGAATCCGCCTGGTTTACTTTCTGTACAACGAACGAAGACGGTTCTTATAGCATTACCGAAGACTATGAATACTTTGATCCATACGAATTAACTCGTTTTCAAAACGGATTCGTATATATAAAAAGAGGATTACAAAGCGGGGAAGAGCATCCGGTTGTTACTTATAACGGTGCCCATTACGGAGAAGAATACGGTTTGGGTTATGTGACGATCCTTGCCCAGGTTCCTGATATCGATGATGATTATGATAACAGGACTTTCTACTACAACAACGAACTCATCCGTACCGGATTTGCGAGTGCCGAGGGAGACAGACTGATACTGACCGACAGATCCAGCCGGATGTTCAGCCCGGTCGAGACGGAAGTGGATCTTATTCTGGGAGCAGGAATCCTTGACCCCGGTTCAGGATCGATCACGGACTGCGCACCTCAGAGTTTCTATGACTGCATCAGCAATGTCCGTGTCAAGATCGAGGATCTAACTGTTCCCGGAGCAATGCGGGTGATCAATGCGGATTCGACAGGAAAGCTGACTACGGGCAGGGAAATGACCGGTTACGGCGTGAAGACTTATTTCATCAGACTGCTGATCCAGCCGAATGTCGGATTCAACTCCAAAATCACCATGACTTATGATGTTAAACTTCCTAATCAGGATAAGAAAACGGTAACGGCATATATTCCGTTTGAAGTGTATTCCTTTAATACGGTCAACGTAGATCTAAGTGATGAACCGGATATGGATGGCCTGAATGCGGTATTGTCGGATCCGCAGCAGTTTAAGGCCTATCTGGAAGAGAAAAACTATGAAACAGATGAGAATACTTATCTTTATGTTTCTCTTCCGGAAAAGGAATTTGAAGGCATTCTAACGATCGATACAAAAGAAAACGATTCGGATTATGCTGAACTCTTTATCAAAGGGGCATATCCGGATGAAGAGGGCAATTACGCTACTGTCATCAGCGGCGGGATCATCGTCAATTCCGGTAATCCGCATATCAGTAATCTTAGATTCGTTGCGAACGAGGATTATCCGATCACTTCCATTTCGGGAGATCCGTATCTCTGTGCCGTTTATACGAATGGAAACAACGGAACGGACCCGTATCTTTCGGAAGTGAATGATATCAGTAACAACCGTTTTGAAGGATATGATAAGGCGGTATGGTGTGACGGAGCAGGTACAACGATCGGTATTGTAGACTGCGTCTTTGAGAATTGCGATACGGCGATCGTTCTGAATACGGAGGACTATCGCAGATTCGGAAGCAATCACGGCGATATCTTTATCGACTGTACGACCGGTATTGAGATCATCCGTTTTGAAGGAGCTTTCTCACCGTATCAGCTGTACTTCAGCGATATGCAGTTCTACTATTCTAAAAACGACGGTCAGGGAACAGATTACAGGATCTGGACCGATGACAGTTTCTTCTTTACAAACAACTATTACGGCATTGATGCCGGTACAGGTATGACCAACGGCAACATCCGCAGCGCGACAGTAGACTATGCGGGCGGAAGCAATGGCGAAGTCGCGACCAATCCGTGCATCAGGTATCCGGAAGAAAGCGTTACGCTTGGCATCGATCCCGCGGACGGTCTGAAAACCAGGATCTTCTCCGGAACCGAGACGATCATCAATAGTCAGGATCTGCTGAATCTGTACGATCCTTTACAGATTTTCGTGTGTGATCCTTCCAGCGGCAATCCGCTTGGTGCGCTGGAGATAGGAGGGGAATAGAAATGAAAAAGATATTGTTGACGTTCCTGTTTTCTTTCTTCCTGCTGCTGATTCCGTCTGTCGTCCATGCTGAAGATGGAACGGATATTTCGATTACCGTTACGAAGAACGATGATGGTTCCTATGTGGTTGAGATCCCGGAAGATGAGATCTATTCCCAGATCAGTGCGCACTTTACCGTATTCGATACGGAAATCGAGAACCCTCTGGTAATCTATCAGGGGCAGCCTGTAGAATGTGAAAAATCAGATGACGGAGTCACGTTCCTGATTTCAGGATCCGGAATCTACGAAGTTTACGATGAGAATATCGTATCGAACAAGTATTCGATCATCTATGTGCTGAATGGGGAAGATGTCGTCAATCCTGCATCCAACAGACGTTATCTGGAACTGAATGAAAAACTGACGCTGGCCTCTCCGACGAGAAAGGGATATACGTTTAACGGCTGGTATACGATGAACGGAATCGATAACGGAAAATGGGGAACAAAGGTAAGCAGTGTTTCTTCAAAGACTGCCGGCAGTATTACTTTATATGCCAGATGGACGCCGGTCAAATATACGATCAAATACAATCTGAATGGCGGAAAGAATCCGAAAGGAGCCATAACTGCTTATTATGTTTATACGGAAACTTTCGATCTGCCTGTTCCGGAAAAGAAAGGCTATGCCTTTACCGGCTGGTACATTACCGAAAACAAGATCGTTTCCAATGAACTGATCGCCTCTGTCGAACAGGGAAGCACAAGGAACTATACGCTGACAGCATCCTATGAAATCATTACCTATTCTATTACTCTTGATCCTAGAGAAGGAGAACCTGCACCGAAGCAGTTCTACGATGACAGACTGGAATATGATCCTGCGGATAACAGATATTACGGCTTCTACAGCGTAACATCCGTTACCTGTAAGCTTCCGAATCTTGTTAAGGACGGCTACAAGTTTACCGGCTGGTATGATCTTAATACGGGAAAGAAACTGAAGAGTATCGCCAAAGGTTCCGTCGGCGATCTGGATCTGTATGCCGGTTTTACACCTGTAAGCTACAAGATCACTTATAAGACCAACGGCGGAAAGATCCTGGTAAAGAACGATAAAAACAACAGATATTACGATACTTCCTTTGACATAGAGTCGGTATCTCTGGATCTTCCTTCAGAGGAAGAGATCTACAGAAAAGGCTACATCTTTGACGGCTGGTATCTGACCTATAATTCCAAAACAAAGGAATATTCCGACAAAGTAGAATCCCTGGATGATCTTTCCTATAAGAACACGACGGTTTATGCCGGATGGATCCCGATCACCTACACGGTCCAATTCAGATCGGATCATTATGAATCAGATACCATTGCCATCCGATATGACGAATCTTATAAACTTTCAGCTGACATATTTAACATTCCAAACATGAAAGTTCAGAAATATGTCTATGAGCTAAACGGCAAGACCTATACCGTATCCGCAGCCGCAAGCATCAAAAACCTGGTTTCAGAAGAAGGAGCGGATCCAATCGTCTTCCGTGTTGCGAAGGATAAGAATGGCAATGAACTGTGGGACGTCTATTCCCCTGAAGGCAAGAAGCTCTCCCAGAAGGAGAGGCTTGGTGAAAGGGTCTACATCTACTGCGGCACGCAGATCCCTGTCGCCCTGGGAGCTCCATCCCTGACCAATGAAGAGATCGACGGACTGATCGCCATGGTGGACAGCCAGAGAGGCCTCTCCCCACAAGAAGTCGATACCGATGTTCTGGATACAGTGGCAGACAGGATCACGACACTGGCTGATATGGCTTGTTATTTGCAGAGATCAAAATTCACTTTTACAAATAAAACACTGGATAATATC
>JAFZQL010000218.1 GCA_017620435.1 Erysipelotrichaceae bacterium | reverse complement strand
TTAACCAAAGCGACTACAAGGAAGCAGACGTACTGATGCAGGTGCTGACCAAGGAAAACGGCATCCTGTCCATGGTAGGGAAGTCTGCCAAGAAGCTTTCCGGCAAGAATCATTTCCTGCCGCTTTGCCTGTATGAATTCATTATCGACTACAAGGACGGCAAGACGATCTACAGCATTCACGGTTCCAGACTTCTGGAGAACCGGTTTGAAGACGGCGATATCGAGATGATGTCGTTCAAGAATATCCTGACTGAACTGACACTGAAGAACCGGGACATCGATACCTTCGATGAACTCTGTTTTGTTTTTCAGCATCTGAACAAAGAAAACCGCTACCTCCTGGGAAGCATGTATGTTTCCCATCTGATCAGACAGTTCGGCATCACGCCGATCGTGGACCGCTGCGCTTTGTGCGATTCTCAGAAGGTCGTAGCCCTGTCGAAAAGGCACGGAGGATTCCTGTGTCTGGAACATCTTAATGGCGAAGAGATCCTTCCGGTGGAAACGCTGAAAAGGTTCCGTCTGATGATCAAGGGCACTTTCGGGGATTATGAGGTCCTGAAGGACTTTGTCTTTGAATACAGGGATTTCTGTCTTCTGATGGATTTCTTCCTGGAAAATGCAGATCTGAGACTGCGGTCTTATGATTTCTATAAAACATTATGTTAATGATTAAAAAGTTTTTATCCCTTATAATCATCATCCTGATCGCGTCCTCGTGCAAAAAAGCCGAGGATCCTTTCGTTCCGCATACCGACGACATCAACGTCTTCCGGAATGAATCGCAGACGCTGGATCTGGATCTGCATTCAGGGGAATACCTGCTGGCAGACCTATCGGAACACGAGATCCTTTACGAGAATCTTTGCGATCTAAGCATCTATCCGGCTTCTTTGACCAAGGTCATGACCATGGATGCCGTTCTGCATCATATTACCGACCTGAGTGAAAGATCATCCATCAGCCAGGAACAGATCAACGAACTGATCGCCGAGGATGCCTCCATTGCGTATTTGAAGGGAGATTATGCATATACCGTTGAGGATCTTCTGTACGCCCTGATCCTGCCTTCGGGTGCGGACGGCGCTCTCGCACTGGAGAACCTGTTCGAAAAAAGAGGAATGGATCTGGTGGAAGAGATGAATATCCTGGCGGAGTCTCTGGGCTGCAGCAGTACGCATTTCATGAATCCGACCGGTCTGCACGATCCGGACCACTATACCTCTTTACATGATCTGTTTCTGATCATTACCGATGTTCTGCGATATGAAGAGGGGAGAAAGATCCTCGAGACAGTAGAACATACGCTGGAAGACGGACTGAAGGTCGAAAGTACGCTGAAACCTTTGTGCCAGATGGAAACGGCCATCCTGGGAGGGAAGACGGGCTATACCCCGGAAGCCGGACAGAGCATCCTGGTCCTGTTCCGGAACAGCAACCGTTCTTATTTACTCCTCTTAGGCAACGCCATGGGCAGCTACACGAGAAAAGAATACTGGCATTTTGAAGATACGGTGCATATTTTTGAAGCATTGTTTCAATAAGGTATTATAATAATAATGATATAGGGGTGCTGAAAGGCTGAGATCATACCCTTGACCTGATCCGGATAATGCCGGCGTAGGGAACTGGCACCTTTATTGCGGAGGTGTTTTTTTATGAAAAAACTGACGACTAAAACATTAAGCATCATGGCGGTCTACTGTGCGCTGTTTGTGATCCTGGACAGGGTCAGCGATTCTTTGAATCTGTTTCAGATGGCCAGCGGAGGGAAACTGAATTTCGGTCCTATCGCCTTGCTGATGTGTTCCTATCATCTGGGATGGAAGAACGGTCTGCTTGTGGGGATCACTTCCGTCTTCCTGCAGCTGGCGATCGGTTCCGTCAAGTTCTACGGGATCTGGAGCTTCCTGCTGGATTATCTGATCGCGTATTCCGTCTACGGTCTGGCTTCCCTGTTTCCAAACTGGAAGTACTTCTACAGCGGTGTCCTGATCACCAGCGCATTGAGACTGCTGTCGTCTACGCTTTCCGGAACGCTGCTGTGGGAAACGCCGTTATGGGCTTCTCTGGTCTACAATGCTTCCTACATGATCCCTACGACCATCTGTGCAATCATCGTTGTTCCGCTGCTGTGTGAACGTCTGAAGAAAGTATGGTAAGATAGTTGCATGTGCGATCTGAAAACAGGGGACAGCGTATTCGTTCAGTCCTATAAACACAACGGTTCCATCCACCGGACCTGGTCCAAGGCTCTGGTCATCGATGTACGGGACGACTGCTATGTCGTGGTGACCGATCACAGCTGGGTGGTAGAATCCGACAACCGCCGCTGGCTGACCAAGGAGCCGGCTATCTGTTTCTACTACAAGGACAGATGGTTCAACATCATTTCCATGGTCCGCAAGGCGGGGATCTACTACTACTGCAACATCGCTTCTCCGAGCATCTACGACGGGGAAGCCATCAAGAACATCGACTACGATCTGGATGTCAAGGTTTTTCCGGACGGAAGCTACATGGTTCTGGATGAAAACGAGTTCGAATACCATTGCCAGAAGATGAATTATCCTAAGGAAATCAAGGATATCTGCATCAATGCCAAGAACACACTGGTGGAAATGGTCGAGAACAGGCAGATCCCGTTTGATTTCTCCTATATCAATGGCTATATCATGAAGTATTTTGAGCTGGTTTTTGACGCCGGAAGCGGGGAAAACGGCACAGAAAACGACTGATTTTTCATGGAAAAAAATTTTTTGAAAAAAAGTGAAAAAAGTTGTTGACATCGATATCTGATTCTGTTAGTATAAATAAGCACCGCTACGGAAGAAAACGCTAGAAAAAAGCTTCCGAAAGGGTGCGATTCGATCTTTGAAAACTAAATAAGAAGCAATTAAACAAAACGTCAATTCATTTAAACCAAGAACGTTAAGTTCTTAAATATCGAGTCATCAAACGGAGAGTTTGATCCTGGCTCAGGAT
>JAFZQL010000217.1 GCA_017620435.1 Erysipelotrichaceae bacterium | reverse complement strand
GGTATACTGTGCCAGCCAGACAGGACGGGTATCGGTATGGGTCCAGATGTTGCGCAGATAATAGCTGCTTCCGTACAGCATGCTTCGATATCCTTTGCCGTTGACTTCTTTCTCAAAAACATCGTAAAGATGATTGAGATCCTGGAAACTCAGTTCATATTCCTGATAGCACCAGAAGTCTTCCCAGTCGAAAACGATCGGAAGGTCAAGTGTTTCACCGTTCAGTTCTGTCAGGATCATATCCACGGCATTCAGCAGGTCTTCCTGATTGTTGTCGTAGGAGAAATGATAGATCCCGACTTTCAGTCCCGCCTGCTTCGCACCTTCGAAATTCTGTCTGAACTTGTTGTCAAGGGTAAATGTGCCGTCATAGGAAAATCCCACTCTAATGATCACAAAATCGCATCCTGCATCTTTTACCGCTTCAAAGTCGATATCTCCCTGCCAGGTTGAAATATCAATGCCGAATTCTCTTCCTTCTCCGGCATAGTCTTTCAGGAAATCTTCAAACAGATATTCCTCTTCATCCGTATCGTATTCCGGAATACGGTCTGTTACTTCTACGGTCAGATCCCATTCCGTCCTGTTTCCGGAATGATCTTCCAGCAAAGCGTGCAGCGGATAACGGCCTTTTCGGAATGTATCTACATCCCCTTCTACTGTTAAGACAAGGTTCGGATCGGCATTGTCGCCGTAGGCAATGATATCCTGAATATTGAATTCACTTCTCATCTGAACCAGGGATCCGTCTCCGTACCTGAATACAAAAGGCGGTTCGATATCCCTTACCACGACTTCATAGGAGGTTTCCGAAACGTTTCCGTAATCATCTTCGGCTCTTACATGAACCGTATATGTGCCTGAAAGCTCGGAATCATAATCTGTTTCATAATAGAAAGATCCCTCATTGGTTGAGATATTGCTGTTGATCTCTTCAACGGAATAGGCATTACCCGGATCTTTCATGATTCTTCTGTTCTTTATTTCAATGACAGGAGGTGTCGTATCGACTACTTCATAGGAGAAAACGGCATCCTTTTCAAAGATCCATTTCTTTACCGTGTAATGGAAACGGTGGATTCCCACTTCTTCCGTATCCAGATAGTCGGCCTGCGGGATCACTGTACCATTGCTTTTTTCAATAAAGTCTTCCGCCGGATACATTACGGTTCTTTCCAGAACCTGAATATCCTGTCTAAAACGGATGGATGGTCTTAGAAAAATGATCCCCAGTACTGCGGCTGCAATTAATATACCGATAATGTATTTCAGTTCTTTCTTTTCTTTAAGCATTGTTTTCTTATGCTGTTTTTTCTAACGCCAGTTTCAGAAATTTCGTATCGTTCATCTGTTCGTTGGTCAGATACTCTCCGTCATAAAACAGAGCGTAGGTCGTAACCGGTGTCGGAGCGTTCTGCGCTTCTTCCCTGCTGCCGATGCGGATCGCCTTAAAACTGATGCCGTGTTTCTTTGCGGTCTCCTCCAGGATCGGTACATACTTGCCATTGAACGGACACTGATTCGTGTAATACAGGACATAGCCTTTCTCATCGATATGAGGATGTCTGGCACATTCCTTGAATCTTGGAGCCGTTTCACCTTCCCTGAAAGGCAGATACCAGAGCTGTATCCCGTTATCCGCCTCGTCACATACCTTAAACCCCTTATGCAGCAGATATTTCGGATCGGCAAGGAACGGCTTCTTCCTGGCGGTAGAAAGAATACACAGACCTTTCCGGTTCCGGACCTTGCTGTCGCAGATGCACGCTTCCAGCAGATCGTTGGAATAGCCGTGTCCCTTAAATGAACCGGATACCCAAAGACAGTCGATATAGGTATAGCCGTCTGCTTCGATCGGATTCCAGGCATATTCGGCAGGAAGATATTCAATAAAACACTTTCCTCTTTCTACGCTTTTCAGAAAGACCAGTCCCTCATCAAAACGATCCGCCAGCCAGGCTTTCTTTGACGATACCTGAATGTCCTTGTTGTTGGAAATGGCGCAGCAGATATGCTCCTTCTCCAGATTTTCTTTCGTTACTCTGATATACTCCATATGCTCTCCTTACTGTATCCACTCAAAGTTCTCAATTCCTGCTCCCAGTTCAAAATGACATTTTACGATTCCCAGATCGATCTTCAGACAGCTGCCGATCTTTCCCGGTCTGACAGAAACTTTACTGCCGTCCCGGGTAAAGCGGAACTTCTGCTGGTTGACTGCCGTCGGTGCCAGCAGCGCTGCCTGAATGCCTTTTTTATACCAGTCAGGGGATTCTTCCGTCATATCGCTGACTTCTGCCGGAGACTTGCTCCTATGAGGATTCCCTTGTGTTTTTCCAAAACCTAATGCGATGATGATGACTTCTTTCTCATCCTCTTTCAGGATGGCCTTACTCTTTCCATGGGTCAAAGCAGCCCAGCAGGTATTCAGTCCCAGAGCCTGCGCTTTCAGTACCAGCAGTTCTCCATAGTATCCGCAGCGTTCATCCAGATCGGCCGATTTCTTTCCGGCCATGACGATATAGCTGCTGCAGTTCTTGAATCTTCCGTAATGCGCCAGAGCACTGTTGAAACATTCCGCTTCATCATAGATGATCTGAATGTGCAGATCCCCTTTCCGGTTCAATTCCGAACAATAGGCATCCAGCTCTTTTCTGATATCCGCAGGAATCGTTTCATCCCGATACTGTCTGACGCTGTGCCTGGTTTCCATCAGTGTAATAATATCGTTCATGTCAATCCTCCTGTGATCAGGTATCGATCCTCTCCAGATCATGGATATTCTTGTTTCTGTATGTCAGATCTGTTCTTTCCGTGAATCCCATCTTCTCCCAGAACGCATTCCCGTTTTCATTTCTTTTAAACGCTACCAGGGCAACCTTGTTGATGCCTTCTGCGTCCAGAGCCGCAAGAACGTTCTCCACCATCTTTTTCGCTATCCCCTGTTTCCTATAGGTAGGATGTACCGCCGTATGATAGATATATCCTCTTCTGCCATCATTTCCCGCCATGATCACACCGACGATCTTTCCTTGGTCCTCCGCAACAAAACAGGTAGAAGGATTCCGTTTCAGATATTTCTCTATTCCTTCTCTGCTTTCATCCGTCGTATTCAGACCCATTCCGGGCGTACTGATCCATAAATCATAGACGCCTTCATAGTCTTCCGGTTTCATTATTCTGATGTCTGTCATGATCCGTTCCTCCGGTATTGTTATCTCTAGTATATCTCATTTCTATGGATAACTGCTTTCAAGAAGCTACAGGCAAAGCCTGAGCTCCTTGACGAAGTAGTTGGGGTTGGCAATGGATTTGCCTTTGACAGTCAGAACAGCTGAAGGAATAGAAGCCTTGAAGCGCAGGGCTGAATCCTTCAGCAGGGACAGGTAGAGTACTTCATCGCCTTTTTTCGTCCTTTTACAGACGACATAGGCAGTGTTGTACTTGAAACGGCTGAGCTCTCTGACGGTCTGGTCAGAGAGACCCGGAAGCAGGTGCATCTGCATCTTTTCACCGTAGCAGAAATCATAGAGGACTTCCTCCTCCTGTCTGCGGGAAGCGTTTAGCTTTCTGAGGACTTTCTCCTCAGCCTGTACGTCATCGCCGTAGGCGAAGCAGACGGCTTTTTTCTCACCGCTGAGTAAGTCGCGACGTTTAATAATGTTGAATGTTTTTGCCATATAGGCCCCCTTTCCCGGGCGCAACAAAAAAAGGCCCGAATTCATAAGGATGGTGTCACCCTATCCTTATCCTGATCTCAGACCTTCTAATACGTTTTCAGCGCTTTTCCGCGCTTAATCATAATAGCACATCGGGATAGAAAAGTAAATAAAAAGGACCTTACTGGTCCTGATAGCTTTCACACAGGCTTTCCGCCACGTTGATGATATGATCGCCGATCCTTTCGATATCGATCAGCATTTCCGTGTAGACTACACCGGATTCCGCTTCATCCGTATCTTTCTTCATTCTCCCGATCTCAATATCGCGGTAACGTATGCACAGATCATCGATCTTCTCTTCGTTTGCGTTGATTCTTTCTATAACATCGCAGTCTCCGGTCTCAATCAGGTGGTCTACCATCTGCAGGCTGTCAAGCAGAAGCTGAGACAGTTCATGGATCTCGTCATAGGCGTCCACCGAGAAAGACAGGTCTGATCTGACCAGGTCATCTCCCGCTTCGGCGATATTCAAGGCATGGTCGCTCATTCTTTCCAGATCGACGTTGATGGAGAACAGCGTAGCCGCTTCTTTCGATTCCTGCATATTGATATTGCTGGCCATCAGCAGAGACAGGTTCTTGGAAATACCCTTATTGATAAGGTTCACTTCCTTTTCGTTATTCTTTACTTCATCGATTGCAGAATAGTGTTCCAGAATGGCATCCAGGCTCTTGTGTATATTGGCTTTTACGATATCGAACATGTTGCTGATCTCGATATTGATACCGTAGATGTTGAAAACGGCGTTGTTTTCGATATTTGCCGCCTGGGTGATCTCAGGCTGCAGTTTCTTTTCGCTGCCCTGGTCAGGAATGATCAGATAGGCGATCTTAGACAAAGCTCTGGCAAACGGGAACAGGACGGTAGATGTAATGACATTGGTGATCGTATGCATCATGGCGATCTGTTTGACAACACTGCCCGGTGCGATCATTTCATACCATTTATCAAACGGCAGGAACGAATACAGGATCGTAAACAGGATGGCGTTACAGATATTGAAAGTAAAGTTGATGATCGATACTCTCTTGGCGTCTCTGTTAAAGCTCAATGACGCCAGCATCGCCGTTGTACAGGAACCGATATTCTGGCCCAGGTTGAAGAACATGACATCCTTGATGCCTACGAGATTGCTCTTGGCCAGAGACTGGATGATACCAAGAGAAGCACTGGAAGACTGGACGATCGTTGTGAGTACAAAACCGACCAGGATGCCGAAGAACGGATTCTGCATATTGGAGAGCAGTTTCAGGAAGAATTCCGAATTGCCCAACGGTTTCAGACCGCCCGACATCGTATCCATGCCGATAAAGATAAAGCCTAATCCCATCATGATCTCGCCGACAGCATTGAGTTTATCATTCTTAATAAACATGATCAGGCAGACACCGATAAAAGCAAGGAAAGGCGCAACCAGCCCCACATCCAAAGCCATCAGGTGTCCGGTAATCGTCGTACCGATATTGCTTCCGAGAATGACATAGACTGTCTGGGATACTTTCATGATACCGGCATTAACAAAACTCACAAGCATGCTTGTGGTAGCGCCGGAAGACTGTACCAGAGCTGTTACCAGCATGCCCGAAAGCAAGGCAACGATCGGCTTCTTTGTCAGTTTCTCAAGAAAATCCTGCAGTTTTCCCCCGGCCATATGCTTAAAACCGCTTCCCATGACTTCCATGCCATAGAGGAAGATCGCCAGACCGCTAAGAACTGCTAAAATATCCGTAAATTTCATCTGCATATTTATCATACCATAGAACACAACAAACAAGATGCAATTCAAATAAAAACCTGTCATCTCTGACAGGTTTTACTGTATCTCTCCTGTTGGACTATACCAGTTCCTTGCCGCAGAACGGGCAGAATTTCGCACCCGCTACCGGTAATGCCTTGCCGCAGAACGGGCAATAGCCGAAGACTTCCTGATTGGATGAAGTCTGCTGATAAAGACCTGCAGCAGTATTCTGTGCCATATTGACGCTGACAAATCCGGCAGTAGGTCCGTTCGGATTCTTGGCTGCATCTCTCATTGCATCGGCCGTTGCTGTAACCAGTGTAGCATTCGCCATTTCCTTGTCCTTGTTCAGAGCGGCGAACTGCGCGTTCTTAATTCTTTCCGCATCAGCTTCCGGAACAGTTACGGAATTGACGGTAATGCTCTGGAAAGCGATACCTCTTTCTTCTTCCCACTTCTTGCCCAGCACTTCAGCAAGCGCTTCTTTCAGTTCAGCAGTGTGTGAAGGAAGTTCAGAGTATCTGATACCCATCTCGGAGATCCTGGCGAAAGCAGGATTCAATGCATCCAGCATTTCCGATTTCATCAGTGAAAGAAGTTCATCCTTATAGAAACGGTCTGCTTTGTTGCCTGCAACGTTCTGATAGAACAGCAGCGGATTGACGATCCGGAATGAGTATTCACCGTTGCATCTGACAGCGATATCCGCATCTACACCGCTGTTCTTATCTATTACAACTCTGAAAGGAATCGGTGTGGAAGTGCCGTACATGTTGCCCATGATCTCTTTGGTATTGACATAGTATACTCTCTGACTCTTGTTGACATCTCCGCCATAGGTGAATCTGCCTAACGCATCCTTGAAAGTATTCTTCAGTCCTTCCATGCCGCCGTCAAAAATGCTAGGTGACATACTTGAATCAAATGTGTAATTGCCCGGTTCAGCCGCAACTTCCAGAATATTACCCTCTTCAACAACCAGAGCGCACTGTCCTTCGTTTACGACGATTCCTGAACCATTGGTAATGACTTCATTTGAACCGCTGTAGCCTCTTTTGGTTCCCTTGACCATTAATGTGTCATTGTCTAAAGAATCACATACAAAATAATCCTTCCAGGTGTCACTTAATGTTCCGACAACCGAGCCAACTAAAGCCTTAACTAAACCCATTATAAATTCCTCCTTTGATTTAATTCTTTATTCTAAAAGTGAGCGCCATGTCCGCCATGGCTGGAACCACTTGAAGAAGTATGCATATGTGAACCTCCTCCTGAGATATGCGTCGGACTATGTCCGGACGTATTGTTGTTTCTGTGCCGAGGGGTTCTGCTGACATGTCTGTTCACCAGCATATCCGACATGCCGGTAAGATGGAAACTGTTGTCAGCGATATAGTTTCCGGCGTATCTTTCATAATGAACGTTTCTCATCTGTCCTTTCAGGATAAGAGCAGTAATCAGAGACGAGATGAATCCTACAACAGCTGAAATACCGACATTGGCGGCAGTAAAGCTGCTTTTCGGCTTGTTGTCGACATCGATGACATTGCCGTTCTTTGCTTCCTTGATCAGCCTGTCAGTCTGATCGGCATATGTTTCGAAAGCCTGATAGAATCTGCCGGAAGACAGATCTCCGGAGATCTGATCGAAGATGTAATCGATGCCGTAGTCGGTCACATAGTCTGCGCCTTTTCCTTTGGTCGAGATATACATCTCACTGGTCGACATGGAGATAAACAGCAGTACGACGTCATCCTTGTAGCCGTTATAGTCGTAGAAATCGTCCGCATAGTCATCCGTATCCATT
>JAFZQL010000023.1 GCA_017620435.1 Erysipelotrichaceae bacterium | reverse complement strand
GTAGGAGCTCGAAGACCGGCTTCAATCAGTGTCCTGCATACATCCTCAGGAATCAATGAGGCAGCGAACTTGCGGATGGAACTGCGAGAATTGATGATGTCTAAAGTATGATTCATGATGCTACCTCTTTTCATCTTCAATATAGCAGAATGCTTCTTTCTTTCCTATCAAAATGACCGTTCAAGATCATCGAAATAGTAAAAAGGACTTCTCAGTCCTTTTCAGTCAAGCTCTTTCTCAATCACTTTTTTTGCTTCGTTGTAAACTCTGACGGCTTCCGCCGCATACTGTCTGATCCCGTAGGATTCGTCGATATCCTCCAGAGAATTCTCTACGACGACCAGGGCCAGATCATGGATACGCTGTTCTCTGTCAGTCATATCATGTACCTCCTGTTATCTAGATTATACATGATACGGTTTCACATATGACATCGTTTCTTTTCTGTACTCCTCATACAGGCCGTCCTGTCCCCTGAGATCCAGAAGATGATATGCTCCGTCCTCGATCATTATATCGGCGGCATAGCCATGGGATACAGGACTTCCCGTCTGTCCTTTCCTTTGCATGATCGTGAAAAGCCGGTTCAGATCGATTCCCATCAGTTTTTCCATCATGTGTATCATGATAGCCCCATGGGATACCACCAGGATATGATCCCCGTCCCGAGATTCTTCATAGATCTGATCATAGACCTCTTTAGCTCTGGCGATGGCGATCCCGGGATTCTCGCCGCCCACATCCGTCCAGTCGCAATCCCCGAAACGTCTCCGGTCGATCTCCCGGGGGTCGTTGCTGATCAGAAAACCGTCATAATCGCCCCACGATATTTCCTTCAGTTTCTTTGTATAGACAAGCGGAACATCTCTTCCTTCCAGGATGATATGAGCCGTATCAACGCAGCGCTCGCTGGTCGAAGTATAGGCTTTTCGAAACGGAATATCCTTCAAGGTTTCCCTGGCTTCCCTGGCCTGAGAGATACCCTCCTCTTCCAGGGGCGAATCGGACCAGCCCTGCATCCTGCCGATACGGTTGAACAGAGTAGTTCCATGACGTACATAATGAATAAAAACTTTCTTGCTCATAGTTTCGGATATCCCTTCATAAGGCATTCTCTGCCTTATTTCAGATTCAGATATTCTCCCTTGCTGATCAGCACAGGCTCATAGACTTTCAGTTTCGACATCTTACCGATCTTCAGCTTCACCAGAACGCGCAAGGCGTGTTTCGAGTGGACATCGTGGACATACTGCATTTTCATGATCTTCAGATGATATTGCTTGCACATTTCATACAGTTCAGGAAAACGGTCCGCCTGATAGATCAGGTAGATCGTGCCGTTGTTTTTCAGGAGTCTCCTGAAGGACTGGAACAGGTCTTCCAGCGGAAGGCCTTCCTCGAACATTGCCTCTTTGAAGTAAGTATCATCTGTGACGTTGTTCATCTCAAAGAACGGCGGATTACAAATGATGACATCGACGGGATCGATACTCAGATCCTGCACTCTTTGATGATACAGGAGATAATTGTCTGTATATCTGCTCAGATTCTCTTCTGCCAGTTTCAGGGCATCTTTGTGGATCTCCACGCCCAGCAGCTTCTTCGCGCCGTGATGATGGGCATACAGAAGCAGCGCACCGCTGTTACAACCGATATCCAGGACTATCTTGCCGATCAGCGGATCCAGAAACATTCCCAGACAGACGGTATCGGTATTGACCTTGTAGCGGTCTTCGTCCTGAGTAAAATCGTAGTCGATGTATTTCAGCTTATCAGTCCTGTTCATCGTCGTAGTCCTTCGACAGTTCAAACCAGAAGGTCGATCCTTCGTTCAGTACCGATTCTACGCCGTACTTCGCCTTATGGACTTCCAGGATCGCCTTGGCGATCGCCAGACCCAATCCGGTCGAGTTGACGGAACGGTTGAAGTTCTTGTCTACCTTGTAGTATCTGTCCCAGATGTAAGGCAGCGCCTCTTCGGAGATGCCGTTGCCGTGGTCGATGACTTCTACCCTGACTTTTTCCTCATCCGCATGTTCTCTGATGATGATCGTAGAATCGTCGTCGGAATACTTCAGGGCATTGGAAAGGAAGTTGTAGATGACCTGGGAGATCTTGACTTCATCGGCATAAACGAAACAGTCATCCAGATCCAGAACGAGATTGACATTCTTCTCGTGGATAGCCTGAGAGAGAAGCAGAACGACTTTATTGATACATTCTTTCAGGTCGAAATTGTCCCTGTTCAGTTCAATGACGCCCGACTGCAGTTTCGACAGCTGCGACATGTCGGTCGCCAGTTTGTCCAGATATTCCGTTTCCTTGATGATGACGTCCAGGTGTTCGTTTCTCTTGATAGGATTCTCGCCGGAGATATCCTTGATCATTTCCGCATAGGCCTTGATCATCGTCAGCGGCGTCTTGATGTCGTGGGAAACATTGGCGACTAGATCTTTTCTTAGATCATTGACTTTCGAAAGCTTCTCCGTCGCATCATCCAACGTGGAAGCCAGGTCGTTGATTTCGGAGAAAGAATCCGTCTTGAACTTCACATCGTAGTCTCCCTGGGCCAGCTTGTTGGCTTCGTTCTTCATCTTGACGATAGGCTGGGAGATCTTCCTGGCCAAAAACACCGCCACGACCAGAGCGATCAGGATGACGATCACGGCAATATAGAAATACTGGTTCAGAATGAAATCGATATAGGATTCCACCGGTTCCAGCGGGGTATTCAGGATCAGGTAATAGTTGGCCAGATCGGCTCTGATCTGCCTGCCGTAGAGCAGCATTTCCGCTCCGGTATACTGTGAAATGACGGTAGCGGATAAAGGACTTTCGTTCTTAATGGTTTCAATGAATTTTAAAGGATCCTGCGTGATGATGTAGGTCTGTTCACCTACCGTCACTTCTTTGTCCAGCATGCACAGCTGTCCTAAAGAGTCAGGCGGATAGTAGATGCTTTTTCCGTTTTCATTGTAGATGATGGCGCAGACGTTGTTGCCAATGATGGTCCTGCCTACCGATTCGATGTCCTTTTGTGTAACATCCGGTTTCAGCAGCAGTTCTTCCATGGTATCCGAGATCACGTTGATGGTCCTGATACGGTCATCCCGGTAATAAGGCTTGATCAAAACGATCAGCAGGAAACCCAGCAGAAGCATCATCGATAGTGAGAAACCCAGAAAATAAAGCCAGGTCGAAAAACGGATGCCTTTGAAATTAAACTTCAAACTTGTACCCCACACCTCTTACGGTCACGATATATTTCGCATATTCTCCCAGATCTTTCCGAAGCATCTTGATATGCGTATCGATCGTCCGGTCGTCTTCGTAGTAGTCTGTTTCCCATACCGCAGAAAGCAGTTTTTCCCGATCCAGGGCGATGTTCTTGTTCTGGACCATGTAGATCAGCAGATCCAGCTCTTTCGGCGTCAGCGTCAGTTTCTTTCCGTCTGCCGTTACGCTTCTGCCGTCTACGTCGATCAGAAGTCCTTCGAAGACATACTGGCTGTTGGTATGAACATGGTAGCGGTCGCAGACCGCCTTGATCCTGGCCATCAGTTCTTTCGGAGAGAAAGGTTTCGTGACATAGTCGTCGACGCCAAGATCGAAAGAGAACAGCTTGTCCTCTTCCTCCTGTCTTGCCGATAGCATGATTACCGGTATATTGCGGATCGACTTGATTTTCCGGCATGCGGAAAAACCGTCCAGTTCCGGCATCATGATATCCAAGATCACGCAGTCGTAGCTGCTGCTTTGTACCATTTCCACGGCATCTTTGCCGTTGCTGGCCTGGTCGCATTCATAGCCGTTTGCCGCGGCATACTCCGATACGACTTCTCTTATCTTTATTTCATCGTCAACGATCAGGATCTTCATAAGTGTTCCCTCCCTATAATAATCTCATGTTTCTGACCAGACAGGAAGCTTCCTTCTCGATCCGGCCTTCAAAATACACGTATTTGCCTTTCACAAGCTGTGAACCGTACTGCGCATACAGGTTCGGCATGACCGCCAGCGAGAGTTCTCCCTTGTCATCCACCAGATCCACAAAGGCCATCATGTCGCCTTTCCTGGTTCTAAGAGACTTGACTCTCTTGATCAGACCGAATCCTTTGACTGTTCCAAGCTGACCGGAAAGCTGATAAAGATTCGGCGTATCGATGTTGTTTTTCTTCTTGACATCGGCGATCGGATTGAAGCTGAAGTAGAATCCCAGAACGTTCTTCTCGTTCTCGGCCAGGACCATGTTGTCGTCCTTCAGCTGTTCGATGATCGGCGTATCGTCGAAGTCGCTGATCAGGGATGTCTCTCCCCTGTGCGCGTTGGCATACATGATGACGTTGCCTAAGGCATTGATCATCGTATGTCGGGAGTAGCCGAAGCCGTCGAAGGCTCCCGCATAGATCAGATTCTCCAGCACGTTTCTTTCTACGCCTTTCAGCGTCAGTCTCTTCACCGCATCGATATAGTCCCTGAACGGTCCGTTTTCTCTTTCTTCGATGATCTTCGCAGCGGATATGGAACCTACATCTTTACAGACACCGAAAGGCATAATGATGGCTCCTTCACTGATCCGGTATGTCAGTTGAGATTCATTCAGGAAGATCCCTTTCACTTTCTGTCCGATGTTCAGACATTCGCTGATATAGTCGTAGGTCTTGGACTGCGATCCGATGACGCCGTTGAGCAGCGCCTTGTAGAAATACAAAGGATAGTTGGCTTTCAGATAGGCCAGCTGATAGGCCACCATGGCATAGGCGATGGAATGTGCCTTACCGAAACCGTAGTTGGCAAATTCCAGAATGAGTTCATAGACCTTCTCGGAAAGACTTCTGTCATATCCTTTCTTCAGACATCCCTCGATAAAATCCGGATAGAGCTGTTCCAGTTCGCTCAGCTTCTTCTTGGACATGGCTTTTCTTAAAATATCGGCTTTGCCATAGCTAAAACCGGCCATTACTCTGGCGATATTGATGATCTGTTCCTGATAGACGATGATGCCGTAGGTCTCTTCCAGGATAGGTCTCAGATCCGGATGAAGGTAATGAACGGTTTCCGGATGGGAACGGTTTTCCAGGAAGGCCGGGATGTTTTTCATCGGACCAGGACGGAACAAAGCGATCGCCACGGCGATCTCTTCAAAGCTGACCGGCTTCATCTTGCGGATCAGATTGCGCATGCCGGAGGATTCCAGCTGGAAAACGCCGGATACGTTGACGTCCTGTATCAGTTTGAAAGTCTTTTGATCGTCCAGCGGGATGTCTTTTAGACTGAATGCTTCGTCTTTCTGAATGTCTTCGACGATCTCGGCAATGATGCCCAGGTTTCTTAATCCCAGGAAATCCATCTTGATCAGACCTAATTCTTCCAGATGTTCCATCGTATACTGGGTCGAATAGATGTCGTCTTCGATCCTGATTACCGGTACGACCTCTTCCAGCGGTTTTCTGGACATGACGATGCCGGCCGCATGGGTCGATTCGTGACGCGGGAAGAATTCCAGTTTTCTGGCGATCTGATAAAGCCTGCGGTAACGCTGTTCGGATTCGATCTTCTGTTTAAACAGAGGAAGCGTGCTGTATGCCTTATCCAGATCCATGTTTACGACATTCGGAATCAGCTTGCAGATGCTGTCGATCTCTCTTGGAGGATAATCCAGGACTCTGCCGACATCCCTTAAAACCTGTTTGGCCTTCAGAGTGCCGTAGGTAATGATATGACCTACATGGTCGATCCCGTAACGGTCTCTGACATAACGGATCACTTCATCCCGGCGGTCGTCCGGAAAATCGGTGTCGATATCCGGCATGGAGATACGTTCCGGGTTGAGGAAACGTTCAAAAAGCAGGCCGTATTTCATCGGATCGATGTCCGTGATGCCAAGACAGTAGGAAACCAGCGATCCTGCCGCGGATCCCCTGCCCGGTCCGACCAGGATGTTCTGTTTCTTGGCGTAGAGAATGAAGTCGTAGACGATGAGGAAATAGTCCTCGAAATGCATCTTCAGGATGACGCTCAGCTCATAGTCCAGACGTTTTTTGTATGTATCAGGAACCTTGTTCTTTAATCTTCTTTTTAATCCCTCGTTGCACAAGGCGACAAGATAATCCCTGGAAGGGATATTTTTCTTGTTTTCATACAGCGGCAGAGACGTCTGGAAAGCCATTTCGACCCGACAGTTTTCTGCAAACAGATCTGTATTAATCAACTCTTCCTGTTCGTAGAGGGTATCGTATTCCTGCCTGCTGAGCAGATATCTGCCACTCTCCAGTATGGCCGTATCGTTCTCATAGATCCTTTTATCTCTGATGCATTTCAGGATCTCATAGTCTTCAACGTCGTCTCTTTCCAGGTAATAAGTCCTGTTCAGAGCGATCATCGGGATATGATTCTTTTTCAGCAGTTCTTTGATCTTCCTGTCCCGGTTCGCGTTGATCGCAATATCGTGATCCATCAGTCCGACGGTAAACTCGCCGAACAGTTCTCTTTGTCTGTCTAAAGCTTCCTGCATATCCATATCCCGGTCGACGACATAAGTCAAAGGCATATTGTCGGAAAGCAGAACGAGGATACAGTCATCTCGGTATCTGTTTAACGTTTCGATATCGATTATCTGTTCCTCCTGTGTACAGATACGGCTGGAAAGCTTCATCAGGTTGTCAAAACCCGTGTCGTTCTTCGCGTACAGGACCATCACATAAGTCCTGTCTTCGATTCTCGTTTCAAACTCCAGGCCGTATACCGGATGGATCCCCGCCTTTTCACAGGCTTTCCTGAACGACATCGCTCCCGCCAGAACGTTTCTGTCTACCAGGCCAAGATGCGTATATCCGTATTTCTTCCCATAAGAAACGATCCCATCGATCGTACACATGGAAGAAAGCAGACTGTAGACACTACGGATATATAACGGACAGCTCATATTTCTATTATACTTGATTGTCATCTGAATCATAAGATGATAAAATAGGAATATACCCTGGGGGGGTATCTATGGAAAAGACTTATGAAGTAAAAGGAATGACCTGTGTCATCTGTAAAGGAAACGTGGAAAGAGCCCTGAAGAATACGCCGGGCGTGCTTTCCTGCAAGATCAATCTGCTGGAGAACGAAGCCAGCGTCAGTTTCGATGAAACAAAGACGAATGAAGAGGCCATGGCGAAAGCCGTGAAGGATGCCGGCTATGAACTGGTGATCCGCAAGAACGAGCAGATCGATCTGGATAAGATCAGGATGTTTGTTTCTGCCGGCCTGGTACTGGTCCTGATGTATTTTTCAATGGGCCACATGTTCGGACTGCACGTTCCATCTTACGGAAACTACATTCAGCTGATCCTGTCTACGATCATCATCCTGCTGAATTTCCATCACTACCGTTCGGGTTTTCTGGCTCTGTTCCATCTAAGACCGAACATGGATTCTCTTGTCTCCATATCATCCTCTGTATCCTTCCTGTATTCCCTGTACGTGCTGTTCTCCGGGAATCCTTCCTATCATCTGTATTTCGAGACGGCGGCCATGGTTCCGGTCATCGTTTCGATCGGCAAGTACATCGAAGGTAAAAACAAGAAGAAAGCGGCCAAGACGATCAGAGGTCTGGCTACCCTGATCCCGATGCAGGCGAACCTGGTAAAGGATGATGAAGTCGTCATCATTCCGATCGACGATCTGAAGAAAGACGATATTTTCGTAGTCGGTCCGGGTGAATCGATTCCGCAGGACGGCGTGATCATTTCAGGTTCTTCCTCGATCGACGAGTCCATGATCACGGGAGAATCTCTTCCGCAGACCAAAACAGTTGACGATGAAGTGATCGGCGGTACCGTCAACATCAACGGCGAGATTCGCGTCAGGATCACCAGAAACAGCGCCCAGACGACCTTGTCCAAGATCATTTCCCTGACCAAGCAGGCGACCATGTCGAAGATCCCGGTCGAGAAATTTGCGGATACCGTGTCCAACTACTTCGTCTTCGGCGTCATCGGGACAGCTCTTCTGACATTCATCCTCTGGATGATCATTGACAAGGACATTGAGAAAGCACTCAACTTTGCCATGTCGGTGCTGGTCATCAGCAGTCCGTGTGCCCTGGGTCTGGCAACTCCCGCTGCGGTCATGGTGGCAACGGGAAACGCCGCCAGAAATGGCGTCCTGATCAAGAATCCGGAGATCCTGGAAGTAGCCGGGAAACTGAAATACGTCATTCTGGACAAGACCGGAACACTCACCAAAAACAAGCTTGAGATCATCGATCTGAAGGAATACGACAGTTCATTTCTTAATGTCCTGTCTTCTCTGGAGAAACACTCTTCTCATCCGATCGCCAAGGCAATCAGCGAGAAGTATCCGGATGGGGATCTGAATTTCGACGACTTTGAACAGATCTCCGCCGAAGGCATCCTGGCACATATTGAAAAAGACAGCTACTATGCCGGAAACCTGAAACTGCTGAGCCGTTTCACGAAGGAAATCCCGGAAGACATCAACTATGCGAAAGAAAACAACTATTCCTTCATCTGCGTCGGCAGAAACGATCAGATCCTTGGCATCGTCTATCTGGCCGATGTCCTGAAAGACAGTTCCGTTGCAGCGATCGCTTCCCTGCAGAAAAGAGGAATCGTTCCAATCATGTGTACCGGAGACAATGAAATAACAGCAGCCAATATCGCCAGAAAACTGAATATCGCCGATTATCTGTCCTCTGTCACACCGCAGGATAAAAACAGATTGGTCAACGAGAAAAAAGAAACCGGAAAAACGGCCATGGTCGGAGACGGCGTCAACGATGCGATCGCCCTGTCTGCCGCCGATGTATCCTTCTCGGTAGCCAACGGAACGGATATCGCCTATGCGACCAGCGACGTAGTCCTGATGACCAACAGCATTCTGGATGTCTCGTTCATGGTAGACCTGGCCCGCAAGACGATGGCCATCATCAGACAGAACCTGTTCTGGGCTCTGTTCTACAACGCCCTGTTTATCCCGCTGGCGGCAGGCGCTTTCTACAAGTCGCTGAATCTGTCGCTGAATCCGATGATCGGAGCGCTGACAATGTCAGTCAGTTCAATATTCGTGCTAAGTAACGCACTAAGAATAAACACAGTTCACAAGGAGGAAATCAGAAAGATGAACAAAATCGTATTAATTGAAGGCATGATGTGCATGCACTGTGTCGCACATGTAGAGGAAGCATTAAAGAATCTTGGAGCCGATGTGAGAGTTTCCCTGGAAGAAGGAAAGGCCTACCTTTCAGATACCGCATTAACTGATGAGCAGATCAGGGAAGCCATTACCGATGCCGGCTATACCGTCACCGGAATCATCAATGTCAATGAGTAAAGATCACGAACAAGTAAAGAAGTATCTGACCATTGCCAAGGGACAGCTGGAAGGCATCATCAAGATGATCGATGAAGACCGCTACTGTCTGGATATTTCCGATCAGCTTATGGCAACAAGAGCCCTGTTGAAAAAGACGAACAATCTGATCCTGAAGAACCATATCGACAGCTGTGTCAGAACAGCGATCGAGAACGGCGACAATCAGAAAGTCGATGAAGTAATAAAAGCCCTGGAGAAACAGATCTAGGATTTATACTATAATAATCATATGAACAGATTAGAAACCAGGCCGATCCGTGTCGGCAATGTACAGATCGGCGGACAGAATAGAGTCGTCATTCAGTCGATGACCAATACCAAGACAAAGGATGTCGACGCAACCGTTGAACAGATCCTGAGGCTGGAAGAAGCAGGATGTGAGATCATCCGCGTAGCCATTCTGGACAAGGAAGACGCTCTGGCCGTGAAACAGATCAAGGAACACATACACATTCCTCTGGTCAGCGATATTCACTTCAATCCCGACTTTGCGATACAGGCCATTCTTTCCGGTACGGACAAGATCCGTCTGAATCCCGGTAATATCGAAGATGAAGAGAAGATCAAAGAGATCGTTAGTCTCTGCAAAGAGAGAAATGTTCCGATCCGCATCGGCATCAACGCCGGAAGTCTGAACAAGAAATACACGCATTCCGAAGAAGCCATGATCGAATCTGCCAAGGATCATCTGCGAATTCTCGAAGCCCTGGATTTCCATGATGTCTGTCTGTCTTTCAAGTCTTCCGATCCGCTGGAATGCATCAAGGCATACCATCTGGCTGCCGAGACCTTCCCTTACCCTCTGCATCTAGGTGTTACGGAAGCCGGTGGACTGCTCAACAGTACGATCAAATCTTCCCTGGCCTTGGGTAATCTCCTGCTGGATGGGATCGGCGATACGATCCGTATTTCCATCTCCGATGATCCGGTAGAAGAAGTACGAGTCGCCAGAAAGCTTCTAAGAGCCTGCGGCTTGAAGAAGGATGTAGCCAACCTGATTTCCTGTCCGACCTGCGGAAGACTGCAGTACGACATGCTTCCGATCGTCAAAGAGATGGAAGCCTATCTGGAAACAGTAGACAAGGATATCGACGTAGCCATCATGGGATGTCCGGTCAACGGACCGCAGGAAGCTGCCAGGGCCGATATCGGCGTAGCCGGAGGCAAAGAAAGCGCGATCCTGTTCAAGAAAGGAAAGATCGTCAGGACCATTCCGCAGGATCAGATCATTCAGATACTGAAAGAAGAAATCGAAAAACTCTAAAACAAAAGCCTACTGCAGTAGGCTTTTTTTCTGCCTGTTTTCACTGGCATGAAGCAGACAGGTCTTATAGATAACGCAGGCTGCGGCCGGAATCAGATAAGGCAGGAAGATGAAGGCGTCCATCAGATAGAGATTAGACTTCCCAAAGAGCGTATAGAGTTCCGAAGGAAGAACTGCGATCAATATCGTCAGCACAGTCATACTGATCAGTATAATTGTCAGGATAGGCATGACGACTTTGGCCCTGAAGAGATACAGATACTCGTTTACTGCCGCTGTATTGAAACATACGGCAGCGAGAAAGAAATATGATCCGGGGAAAAACAACGGGATCCTGGAAAAGTTCAGTACCAGCAGGATCGGGCAGTACATCAGCACAGCGACGGCAACGATACGCCATGGGTCAGCCTCACTCTTCACCATCAGCAGTATGATTGTCGCCAGAATACCTGCAGCAGATCCGAACAGACTCCATCCGTTCAGATACATGCACCAGGCAAATATCATCGTCCAGTAATTGTAGATCAGTAATCTTTTCATCTTCCTGCCTCCTGAATACATCATAGGATAGATAAGATACAGTATTGTCCAAATATTCGGACAGTAATACAATATAGACATGAACAAGAAAAGACTATTGAAACTGCTGGAGATCTTCAGAAGAGATTCTGACATGGATCACAGGCTGAACCTGAATCAGATTGTTTCTCTGCTGGAAGAGGACGGGATCAGCGTAGCCAACCGGAAGACGCTTTACGACGATATCCGGGAGATCTCGGATGATATTGGGGAGATCGAATACGACAGTGGCTATTATCTGGAAGAAGCACCCTTCTCGCTTTCCGAGATCAAGATCATCGTCGATTCCCTGAATTCTCTAAAGAATCTGGATGAAAAGTTTCTCGATGATCTGAAGGAGAAACTCTATTCCTTCATTTCGAAGTACCAGGCAGATTTTCTGGAAGACCTGGAATATCAGAGCAGCCACTCGGACAGGAAGTTCCTGAACCGTCTGGAAGATTCCCTGTACGCCATCAGAAACCGCAGGATGCTGTATGTCAAAAGAAAAAACAGAAATGAAGAAGAGATCGCTCCGGTCTTTCTCCACCGGCAGAACGATTATTATTACCTCTACTACCACTATCCGGAAAAAGACAAGATCTATCACATGCGTTTCGACAATATCGTCTCTTCCCGTTTAAGCGACTCTCAGGATACACTGACTATCCCGAAAAGCAGGATCATCGATCATATCAAAGAAAGCACCAACGCCTTCTATTCCGGCAAGACACAGACTGTAGTGGCTGAGATCGTTGAAGACTCTGAAGTTCTCAGAAGCAGACTACAGGACGATTTCCCGAATATCGTCTTTACCAGGAACGGCTTTTCTTTAAAAGCCAGTATCAGTGATGTCTTTTTCTCCAGACTGACGGCCTATGGCGATCAGATAAAAATCAGCGACAGAAACATCGCTGATAAGTATATCGCCTATCTGAATAAAATCATTACTCGTAATAGCCCGGAGAGAAGAAATAGCTGATAGAAGACGGATCAATTCCGTAGAACGTCAGCATATCGGATACGCTTACCAGCTGGCAGCCCCTGTCGATCAATTCCGGAACGATCTTTTCCAGCGCATCCGCGGTCTCGAAGTAGATGTCGTGGAACAGAATGATGTCCCCCGATTCATAGTCATAACTCAGAACTTTGTCACAGATGGTCTGTACATTTCTGGAATACCAGTCTTCGGAATCGACATCCCACAGGATGGCCGGCAATGGCTGAGCCGCAAGAACATCCTCGTCGAATTCTCCGCCTACCGGACGGTAGGTCTTCATTTCATAGTCCATCAGTTTTTCCATGTAACGGACCGGACCTTCGATCTCGTCGTAGATCTCGTCATATGTCGACAGGTCTTTCAGGCTGGACGGATGGTTCTGGGTATGGGAACCGTATTCGTTCCCCTGATTGATAGAGTTTCTCAAAAACATGTAGACCTGATAATCGGCCCAGATGTCCCGGTTCTCCAGATTGTATCCTACCATGTAGAAAGTGCCGCAGGCATCGTAGCGGTAAAGCAGATCGACGATTGCTTCGCTTGAGGTGCTCTTTTTTTCTGACCAGAAATAAGGTCCGTCGTCAAAAGTAAGGCAGATGATCGGATGATCTTCGGAAGGATCGAGATAGACCGGTTTTCTATATAGTTCCTGCGGATAGCCGAAGTTCATGTCCAGGGCTTTCTGCAGGTGTCTTAACGGTACGGAAACATCCAGTTCAAATTCCGGGAAATGACAGATCAGATTCTCTTCAAGGATCTCATATGTGACATCGGTGAAATCCAGCTGATCGGATGTCAATGTACTCAGATACTCTGCATTGTAGTAGTCTTCCGGTCTTTGTTTTTTGATCTCATAGCGCAGATAATCGGCCGCGATCTTCTTTCCCTCATCGGAGAGCTCTTTTATCTGAAGCAGTTCATACTGTTTATCAGTAAAGTACTTCAGATCTTTTCCGTAGCTGACCATGTAGTAATCACCGAACGGAATCAAGGTATAGTCGTATATCCTGTTGTCCTTTACACCCTTACACAGGCTTTTTGCCTCGCTGCGTCCGGTTTTTGAATCGGGATAGAAGACCAAACAGTGACGGGTTTTGTAAGTCGCAGCATCCTCATGGATCGATTTCTTGCCGAGAAAACTGAAATTGGTATTCATAAGAAAAAGCACCGCACAAAGCAATGCAAAAAGGATCATGCATCTCAATATCTGGCGGTACTGTTTCAGGATCTTTTTCATCTATTTCATTATAAACTAATTCACACTGATTTTGTTCCGGATCGTGCTGCCGATAAAGTCGATCATCAGCATGATTACGACTGCGATGAACGAATAGGCAAAGATCGGGACCATGTTTGTCGGATCGGCGCTTCGAGATGCGGCAATCACACTTCCAAGACCCTCATTTGTACTGCCGGTGATGACTTCAGCCATAATCTCGATCTTGAAGCACAGCGAGAAACTGGAGGTCATGGCGACGATGATGTATGGAAGTGCCAGCGGCAGCTTGATGTACAGATTCCTTCGGATAAAATCCGCGCCGTCCAGCCGGCAGGCATTCAGGATGCTGACAGGTATATTTCTGATTCCTCCCGCTATTCCTTCGTAAAGGATCGGGAAACAGATCAGGATGACCATCATCACGGGAGCCTTTTTAAAGCCCACCAGGACGATGAAAAAGTAGATCAGGGAAGCAGTAGGAACGGCTCTTAATGTCGTAACAAACGGGCTGAAAAGCCGCTCAAAGAAGACGGAGTTCCCGGATATCGTACCCAGAAGCAGCGCGCCTGCAAGAGAGATCAGATAGCCATACAGCATCTTCGAGAAAGTGGCGCCGAGGCATCTGTAGGTATAGCTTTTTCCAAGCAGTGTAAAGACATGTCTGACAGTCTGTACGGGTCCCGGAAAGACCATGGTTTCTTCTTTGATCAGTATGGCAAAAAGCTGCCACACCAGAAGCAGCAGCAGGATGCCGTAAAGATATGTTTTATAATGATCAGCGGTAGATCTCTTCACTTGTCTTTTCGATTCCCATTACTTCCAGGAAAGCGTCGATATCGTTCCGGATGTCTTTCGCTCTCTTGAATCCAAGGCCCATCGCATTGATGCCTAAGGCATTCTTCTGACTGAATACAGCCTTTACGACATTGAGATTCGGCAGTCCGAACTGGGTCATGAACTCATCTCCTTCATAGACGCTGAGGGCGTTGAACATCTTTTCCGGATCTTCGATGCCGGCACTGATGGAAGTTTCCAGATTATTGAGGAAAGCTTCGGCAGTTGCATCGGAAACGGTATTCTTGATGAATACGCCGGCCTGTACGATATCCATGCCGGACTTGCTGCGATAGGCTTCCTGAATGTCGACAGCTACGGAAGCGTTCTCGTTCTGTTTGAGTGCCGCAAACATGGCCGGCTGAGCCAGGAAGACGTAATCGACCGGATTCCCTTCCAGATCAACGCCTTTCATCAGACAGGCGGCAGCCTGCTGGGCATCGGCAACATAGATGATCGTATCGTCGTAGTCAGTACTGTAGAGATAATGGAAGACCTTGCTAGGAAGCATGTTCTCGTTGCCAAACAGGACGATCTTGTCGTCTTTGTCCATTGTATCGTCCTCATCGTTGCCGGCAGAACCGATGTAAAGATTGCCGAAAGTAACAACGGCAGCCAGTCTGTAGTCGGCACCATTGCTGATGGCCTTGACGCCGCTGGTGATATCGACGGTGATCACGTCCGGAGATTCTTCTCCTGTCCATAAGGCGCCGATCGCATCGGCTGCGACTCGGGAGTAGTTCTCATTTGCGATCCAGTCGTAGAAAGCCAGGACCGGAGCACCCTTCGGCGTAACGACAGTCAGCGTAGAAGGATCAACGATCTCTTCTGTGTTCTCATTCTTTTGTGTGCCGCATCCGCACAGTACAAGCAGTACGCTTAATGAAACCAGTAATTTTTTCACTTTCTTTCAACCTCGCAGATAAATTATATATAATAAGACATAGAAAGAATGTGATTTGGATCACGGATCATGCATATTATCGAGAAACTGAATTCCGATGAAAAAAAGCTGCTGAGAGAAAGAAAACTCTCGAAAGGAGAGACTTTGTTTTATGAGGATGAACGGTGTGACTGCATCGGCATCATCGTTTCTGGCAGCGTACAGATCGTCTCCTATCTTCCGGACGGGAAGCAGATCATTTATAATACATTAAAGGAAGGAGAGATCTTCGGCAACAACCTGGTTTTCTCTTCCGATCCTTTCTATAAGGGTAATATCATCGCCGCCCAGGACACGACCGTTGCCCTGCTGAAACGGGACGACCTGCTGAATATCCTGGAAGGAAACAAGGAGTTCATGGTTGAATATCTGAGGATCCAGTCCAACTTCTCCAAGGAGCTAAACAGCAGGATCAGACTGCTCTCGCTGGAGAATGCCGAAGACCGTTTTCTCTATTACATGCATATCCACAAGAACAAGATCACTTACCGTTCCGTTTCCGATCTGGCCGGACAGCTCTATCTGGAAAGAGAGACGCTTTCCCGGCTGCTCAGCAGATTCGTAAAAGAAAAACGCATTATTCGTTATGATAAGACCATAACACTGATATAATAGAAAAAGATAAAGAGGTAGCAAAGATGTATTCGTTCGCAAATGACTATTCCGAAGGAGCATGTCCAAAGGTTCTGGACGCTCTGGTTAAGACCAACTATACGCAGTCCGAAGGTTATGGTCTGGATGTTTATTGCAGAAAAGCGGCTGAGACGATCAAGGCCAAACTGCATCGTCAGGATGTTGATGTTCATTTCGTTACGGGCGGAACGCCGTGCAATGTTTTGGCCATCAGTCTGTTGAAATCCTATGAGGCCGTGATCAGTGCCGAGACAGGTCATATCAACGTGCATGAAACGGGAGCAGTGGAGGCAACCGGACATAAAATCATTCCGGTGAAGTCTTCCGACGGCAAGATCACCCCTGCCGGTATCAGAAGAGCGGTATTTACACATATTGATGAGCACATGGTAAAGCCGAAGATGGTGTTTATCTCCAATGCGACGGAACTGGGTACGATCTATTCCAAGGAGGAACTGACTGCGATCTACCGTACCTGTAAAGAACTGAACCTGTATCTGTATCTGGATGGAGCCAGGCTGGGCAATGCCCTGACGGCTGTGGATAATGATCTGACCTTCAAGGATATTGCCGAAAACACGGACCTCTTCTATATCGGCGGAACCAAGAACGGTGCACTGCTGGGTGAAGCGATGGTCATCTGCCATCCGGATCTGAAGCCGGAATTCCGCTACCTGCTGAAACAGCGCTGTTCCATGCTGGCGAAAGGAAAGATCATCGGCGTACAGTTCCAGGCTTTGATGGAAGACGATACCTATCTGAAGAACGCCAAAAACGCCAATGTCATGGCACAGGCTCTGAAGTATGCCTTCCAGCAGCTGGGCATCAAGATGTACATCGATTCCCCTACCAACCAGATCTTCCCGGTCCTGGACAACAGAGTCCTGGAAAAGATCAAAGAAAAATACAAGGTCATTGAATGGGGCAAGTATGACAAGAACAATACGGTGGTCCGGTTCGTCTGTTCCTGGGCTACCAAAAAAGACAGGGTCAAGGATTTCTACAAAGATCTGGTCCTGTTCCTGAACGAAACGAAAAGGGTATAAATAAAGCACTGCATGGCAGTGCTTTTACTTTAACTGGAATGATATGCTTCCTGTACCGTCCTGATATGTCACTTTACAATAGGCGCCGTTGATCAGGGTCATTCTAGGGTTGGTGTGTCCGATGTCCATTTCACAGATGTGCGGAATCTTTCCCAGAGCCTTGTCTGC
>JAFZQL010000216.1 GCA_017620435.1 Erysipelotrichaceae bacterium | reverse complement strand
GGGACTCGAACCCGTGATCTCCTCCGTGACAGGGAGGCACGATAACCAACTTCGCTAACGCACCATGGAGCAGATGAAGGGAATTGAACCCTCGTGTCCACCTTGGCAAGGTGGCGTTCTACCATTGAACTACATCTGCATCTATATTGGCGAAGAAGGAGGGATTTGAACCCTCGCGCCAGACAAGCCGACCTATGGCCTTAGCAGGGCCACCTCTTCAACCACTTGAGTACTTCTTCAGCACACGCTTTATTCGTTGAAATAGCGCTTTTTAAATATAACATACTTATGATTTTTTCGCAAGATGTTATGATAGAATTTAATTATGAATATCGCCAGAATTGAAAAAGTCAGTAAAAAACAGTTTCTTGAGGATCTTTCTGCCGCAGGGATCGGCGATGCGCTGGATCTTGAAGAAATCAGACTTCCTCAAAGAGCTACTTCCGGCAGTGCCGGATATGACTTCTATTCTCCGGCTGAGATTCTACTGAAACCGGGCGATACCTGTCGTCTTCCGACAGGAATACGCTGTCAGATCGATGAAGGCTACGTCCTGCAGCTGTATCCCCGTTCTTCTTTCGGCTTCAGGTATCGTATGAGACTGCTGAATACAGTAGGGATCATCGATTCCGATTACTACAATGCGGACAATGAAGGACATATCATTGTCGGTATTGTCAACGAAGGAGACAAAGAACTGCTGATCCGTAAGAACGACCGTTTCGTTCAGGGTGTCTTCTATCAGTACTTTCTGGCGGAAGAGATGCAAAACAGCAGAGAAAGACACGGCGGTTTCGGTTCAACTGACTGATGCGCTCATAGCTCAATGGATAGAGTATTTGATTCCGATTCAAAAGGTTGCAGGTTCGATCCCTGTTGAGCGCGCCATCTTAACAATGAAGGGTTTATCCCTTTTTTGTTTATGTTATAATAATTAGTTGATAGCAACAGGAGGAAATATGGCTGATTATAATATTAATCTAACGATACAAAATATATGGTCAGTATTCAGGGTCGTTATTGATATTGCGATCATGTGGTTTATTATCTACTATGCCATAAAAGCGATACGTAACAATTCCCGTACCATTCAGATATTCAAAGGCATTATTGCCATCATTGCCGTTAACGGTCTGGCAAAACTGCTGGGATTATCGACACTGACCTATTTTACCGATATGTTTATCAACTGGGGTCTGCTGGCCTTTATCATCATCTTCCAGCCGGAAATAAGAGGGTTCCTGGAAAAGATCGGAACCTCGAATGCCTTCTCGAGGATTTCGTCCCTGCTGGCGAACGAGAAGGAAAAGCTGGTGGAACAGGTCTATGAAGCGACCATCACGCTTTCCAGAGAGAAAGTCGGTGCTCTGATCTCCATTGAACAGGCACAGTCTCTGCAGGATTACATCAAGACCGGTATCTCGATCAATGCGGAAGTTACCAAAGAACTGCTGTGTTCTTTGTTTATGACCACTACACCTCTGCACGACGGTGCCGTCATCATTCAGGGTGATAAAGTAGCCTGTGCCAGTGCCTATTTCCCGCCGACCAATGTCAACCTTTCTTCCCGCTATGGCGCCAGACACAGAGCTGCCTTAGGTATCGCGGAAGTATCGGATGCCTTGACGATCGTCGTATCCGAAGAGACCAGCGCGATCTCGATCGCCGAAAACGGCAGGATCTTCTCGGTCGACGAGAAACAGCTGAAGGATTATCTAAGAAGAGTCATCTGTAACGATACGACGGCTATCGAGAAGAATTCCCGCAGAAGGAACTCTCTGGTGGTAGAAGATGATTCCGACGTAATCGTTGAACTGAAGGAAGATGTTGAAGAAAAGAAAGGATTCTCTTTGTTCAGAAAGAAGAACAATGTACAGGAGAATCAGACAAAGAACGAAGAAACCGTTTCTTTGGATATGAAGGTTCCAAAGAACAACCGTTTTAAATACGGAAGCAGAACCGCCAGAAATGAACATGTTTTTGAAAACGAAGAAGCGGTTCTCATTGAGAATAACTTAGATCAGGAGGCAAGCCATGAGTCAGATCAACAATTCTGAAGAAAAGCTGGAAAAAGCTAAACAGATTGCTTCTAAGTCAGCGAACAGGAATCAGTATGAAACGATAGAAGAGAATATCGTCAAGTTCTTCCGCTGGATCTCGACGATCATCGACAGGCTCTTCTTTTCCAGCAGATATCTGGGACTGTTTGCTTTGCTTCTGGCCTGTCTGGCGTATTTTGTCGCTACCTACGACAATTCCAGCGCAATGCTGTCAAGTTCCAAACTTTTAAGCAATGTCAGCATCAACGCCCGATACAATTCCGAGACGTTTGAACTCTCCGGCCTGCCGTCAGCCTGCGAAGTCGTACTGACCGGTGAAGCTGCCAATGTCAATAATGCCGCCAGCAAGAAGGGCTCCTGCCAGGTCGATCTGGAAGGGTATACCGAAGGGATGCATACGGTAAAAGTCAATGCTATCGGTTACGGCGACAATATCAATACGATCGTTTCTCCGAGCGAGGTAACCGTAACCTTAAAGAAGAAAACGACCATGCAGTTTGATCTGTCCTATGACTTTATCAACCAGAATCAGCTGGATTCCCGCTATATTCTTTCCGAGCCTAGTTTTGCCCAGGGAACAAAGATCAACATCCGTGCATCGCAGGATACCTTGAATTCCATCGCTTTGGTTAAGGCTCTGATCGATGTCAGCGGACAGACCGGTGATTTCGAGATCAGTGCGCCTCTGGTTGCCTATGACAAGAACGGACAGGCGGTCAACGCTGAAATCGTTCCGAGTTCCGTTACGGCTTCGGTAAAAATCTCTTCGCCAAGCAATGAAGTTCCGATCCGTCTGAAACCGGTAGGCCAGATCCCTGTCGGACTGGCGATCGATACAGCCGAAATCGTCGACCATCAGACGACCAGGATCTATGCGCCGGAAAACATTCTGAACAGCATACGGGAAGTCTACGTCAACTTCGATATGTCTACCGTTACCGACAACGTCGATAAAGACATCATGCTTCCGGTCATCCTGCCTAGCGGCGTATCCGCAAGCGATGTCACCGTTGTCAACGTCAGAGTTACGCTGACGACTGTAGAAACGGCAGTTCTGGAAGATGTTCCTTTGAACCTGCACAACAACTACAACAACCTGGCTATTTCCAGCGTTGACCTGATGAGCGTGAATGTCGAGCTTTCGGGCTCTGCCAATAACGTAGCGGCTGTCAGAGTGGATGATATTGAAGTTTATTTTGAAATGCCTTCGGAACCGGGTACTTATACACTTCCGTTGTATGTAGTAAGTACTGCTCATCCGTATGTCAGCATGTCTCTTGAAAGATCTAACGTAAATGTAACAGTAGTGGAGGCGAATCAGTAATGGGCAAGTATTTTGGTACAGACGGTGTACGCGGAAAAGCAGGCGTTACACTGACAGATGAAATGGTGTACAGGATCGGCAGATTTGTCGGCAGCTACTATGAGAATGCCAGGATCGTCATCGGCATGGATACAAGAGAATCCTCCAAGGGATTTGAGCAGGACCTGTGCAAAGGAATGACTGAATCAGGCGCGGATGTCTATCTGTTGGGTTACTGCTCGACGCCTTGTCTGGCATATACCACGATGCATGAGAAATTCTCCTGCGGCGTCATGATCTCGGCATCCCATAATCCATATACGGACAACGGGATCAAGATCTTCGCAAACGACGGGTTTAAGATCAAGGATGAACTGGAACTGCTGATCGAAGCCTATATGGATGATCCTAAGGGAATCGAATCAAGAAACAGCGGTACCGTTACCGATTATCAGAAAGCAGTCGGATCCTATCAGGAATGGCTTCTGGAGAAATACAGGATGGATCTGCAGGGGCTTAAAGTCTGTGTTGACCTGTGCAACGGTTCCAACTGCTATACGGCAAAAGATGTTCTGAATGCCTTAAACGGCAGATTTACCTATATCAACGATTCTCCTGACGGCACCAACATCAACAACCACTGCGGATCGACGCATCTGGAAATGCTGCAGGAAACCGTAAGAAACGGAAACTATGATCTTGGTTTCGCCTTTGACGGAGATGCCGACAGAGTCCTGTTTACCGATGAAGACGGTGAAGTCGTCGACGGCGACAAGATCATGTATTTCCTCTCCAAGTATCTGAAGGAAAACGGTCTGTTAAACAACAATACGCTTGTTACGACTGTCATGTCGAATATCGGACTCTACAAGGCATTGCAAAAACTTGATATTCGCTCAGATATAACACCTGTCGGTGACAAGAATGTCTGTGATTCCATGGTGAAGAACGGATTCGTGATCGGAGGCGAACAGTCCGGCCACATCATCTATGCCGGTGACTGCTTCTTCGGAGACGGTTTAAAGACGGCACTGCTGGTGCTGAAGGCTCTGAACTACTACGGATGCTCCTTAAAGCAAGCCGCATCGGAGGTACAGATCTATCCTCAGCTGCTGATCAATGAACGGGTCAAAGACAAAGGCATCGTCCTGAACGATTCGGAGATCACAGAGAGGATACAGAAGATCTCCGACGAACTGGGAAACAACGGAAGAATCCTGGTAAGACCTTCCGGAACAGAACCGCTGATCCGGGTCATGGCCGAAGCGGAAAACGACGAACTCTGCCGGAAATACGTCTATGACGTTATTGAACTGATCAAACAAAAAGGTTATGCAGAATAACCTTTTGTTTTATAATGAAAGCATGAAGAAGGTCATTAATATCGTTGAAGATGAAAAAGATCTTAACGAACTGGTGAAATCATATCTGGAGAAGGAAGGATACATTGTCAATTCATATCTGACTTTTGATTCCGCCTATTCCCATCTGGAAGACTATTGCGATCTCTGGATCCTGGATATCATGCTGGACGACAAGTCCGGTTTTGATCTGATCGAGGAGATCAGGAAACAGAATCCGCAGATCCCTGTTGTTTTCATGTCGGCAAGGGATAAGGAATTCGACCGTATCATCGGCCTGGAAAAAGGATCGGACGACTATATCACAAAACCGTTCTCTCCGAAAGAACTGGTTCTAAGAATCAACAATATTATCCGCCGCGTATACAAAGAAGATGATCATATCACAATCAACGGATATGAAATCGATGAAAATCAGAGAACCGTATTCAGAAACGGAAAACAGATAGAACTGACCACAAAGGAATTCGACCTGCTGATGCTGTTTGTCAAGAACAGAGGTACGGCTTTTGTCAGAGAACAGATACTGGAAAAGGTCTGGGATGAGAACTACTACGGTTCTGACCGTGTCGTAGATGATACGCTGCGCAGACTGAGAAAGAAGCTTCCGGATATGAATATCCAGACGATTTACGGTTTCGGCTACCGATTAGGATGAAAAGATTCAGGATCTGGATAAGCAGTTTTACGCTTGTCCAACAGTTTTTAACGATCGTATTCATTACTTTTACCGTTCTGATTTTTTTCATATTCGCTTTTCTCAACAGGAACATCGACTCTTTTACCAATACGCAGATGTATGTCTACATTCACCGTTCCCAGAACGAGTATCTTGAAACCAGAGTCAACTACAAAGAATCCAATGTCATACATTTCGTGTACAGTACAACATCCAGAAGATATCTGAACTCTCTGACGGAAGAATATGCGGATCTCTTAAGCAATATCGATCCCGATCCGGAAGGAGGAAATATCGACGGCAGTTTCATCTACGAAAACAACTCGATCGTTTATTCCATCATCAGCTTTGATGAAGATTACCGGCTGGTATCCATCATAAAAAACAACTTCAGGGATGAGTTCAGAAGCGCTTTGTACAGCGGCGTTGTCAATATCACGTTCTATGTCGTAGGCGGTCTGATCGCGCTGATTCTGATCTGGGTCATGTCTCTGATCCGTCCTTTGGATCAGATCATTACCTATATCAATAAGATCAAATCGGGAGAAAAAGCGACCCTGAACGTGAACCGCTATGATGAGATCGGCGAAGTTGCCGAAGCGCTTGCCAGCATGAACGAGGAACTTTCTCAGCAACAGCGGATCCGCGACGAGATGATACAGAATATTTCTCACGACCTGAAGACGCCGATCGCAACGATCAAATCCTATTCCGAATCGATAAAGGACGGCATCTATCCGTACGATACTCTGGAAAAAAGCGTCGATATCATCGGTGAAAACGCCGACCGGCTGGAAAAGAAAGTCTATTCTCTGATCACCTACAATAAGATGGGCTATCTTACCGATACCGGTGACAATCTGCTGAACCTGGAAATGGCATCTGTCATTCAGAAGGCCATTCTGGCCTGTAAAGTCGTCAGAAGCGATGTCCGCATCGAAACGGATCTTGATGAAGATGTCTGTTTTCACGGAGAAGAAGAACCTTGGCGTGTCGTTGTGGAAAATCTGCTGGATAATTCGCTGCGCTATGCCAAGAGTCTGATCCGTATTACGTTAAGCGATAATCTTCTGGAAGTATACAACGACGGCGAACCGATCGAAAAAGACCGGCTGGATAAACTGTTCAAGCCTTATGAGAAGGGCAATAAAGGAAAGTTCGGTCTTGGCCTGTCTATCGTCAAGAAGGTGGTAGAAACCTATGGCTATTCCGTAACCGGAGAAAACATGAACGACGGCGTCGTTTTCAGGATCTTTACCAGCAAGAAGATGAAGAAAGCGGCAAAGAAAAAGAACAGCAAAAAGGGTATAATTGAAACATGAGTACTGTTGAGATAAACGGGATTACAGTAAACTACGAAAAAAAAGGAAAACAGGGAAGAGATGTCGTCCTGCTGCACGGCTGGGGACAGAATATCGAAATGATGGCTTTCATCGCCGATTTTCTGAAAGACCATTTTATCGTCTACAATATCGATCTTCCCGGTTTCGGCAAGTCTTCTGAACCCCCTGAAGCATGGGATTCGGAAGATTATACCGGATTTCTGCATGATTTCTGCATAAAGAAGAAGATTTCCGATCCGATTTTTATCGCCCATTCTTTCGGCTGCCGTATCGCATTGAGA
Organism: Erysipelotrichaceae bacterium; assembly: GCA_017620435.1. Taxonomy (GTDB): domain Bacteria; phylum Bacillota_I; class Bacilli_A; order Erysipelotrichales; family Erysipelotrichaceae; genus Colivicinus. Next base: position 6,639 of record JAFZQL010000216.1, on the reverse strand, counting down.
TACGCCTATCACTACGGCGCCTACAAGATGGTCCTGACCGGCGCTGCAGGAATCAGAGATAAACATGGCCTTGCATGGTACGCAAAGACGTATTCCTACAAGCTGGGAAAGAAGATCCTGAGTCTGAAACCGTTTGAGCAGTACGGCGAAGCACTGAAGAAGAATGCCGGCAGCGAGGATTACCGCAATGCCAGCGGTGTCATGCGCAATACCCTGGTAAAAGTCGTGAATGAAGACATCACGCCGATCTTAAGTGAGATCACAACGGAAACCCTGCTGGTATTCGGCGAGAACGATGAAGCGACTCCGGTAGAAAAGGGTAAACGCATGGAACAGCTGATGCCGGATGCCGCTCTGGTCATTTTTGAGAACGATGACCATTATGCCTATATCCATCAGGCAGGACGTTTCAACCTCGTACTGGATGCTTTCTTAAGGAGTGACTATGATAAACGATAAAACCGCTGAAATACTGATCATATTACTGTATCTGGTCGTCTATCTGACCCTTTCTTTTGTTTACGGCAAACATGCCCTGCAGGTATTTCAACAGAATCACTATGAACTGCGGCGATACGGGAAATGGCTGACGGATAAGAAAAATCTGCATTTTTCCGTAAGCTTTATCTATATTGTTGCTGTGCTGTGTGTGAATACTCTGTTTAAGAATTACGGACCTTTATTCTGCATCTTCCTGAGTATCGCCTTTGCGGTATATCTGCTGATGAAAGAGAATAAAAAAGTCTATATCAAGGATCTGGTCATAACTGCAAGAGTGAAAAGACAGATCGCTGTTATGATCATTCTGGAAGCCGCCCTGATCCTCATCGGCATGCGTTATCTTCCTGCCGATGTGTTAGGAATCTGTGCCATTTTCCTGCCGTATCTTCTGATCTATCCGATGGCTCTGCTGAGCGAACCTGTGGAATACCTGATCAAGAAATACTACGAGAACGATGCCAGAAAGATCCTGCAGGGACACAGCAGGCTGATAAAAGTCGGCATTACCGGCTCCTATGGAAAGACATCTACAAAGAATATTGTGACCGATATCATTTCTGATCGTTTCTTTACCCTGATGACTCCGGCTTCCTACAATACACCGATGGGAATCACCAGAACGGTAAGAGAGATGCTGAAACCGATCCATGAAGTATTCATCTGTGAAATGGGAGCGGATAAGGCAGGAGATATTACTTATCTGATGGATTTCGTGAAACCGAAGTACGGCATCGTGACATCGATCGGACCGCAGCATCTGAATACCTTCAACAGTCTGGAAAACATCATTCACGAGAAGATGCAGGAGATCGAGATGCTTCCGGAAGACGGCATCGGTTTCATCAATGTCGACAACGAATACATAAAAGGCTATCAGATCAAGAATACATGCAGGATCGTTACGGTCGGTATTGAAAACAAGGATGCGGACTATCTGGCCAAGAATATCCGTTTCAGCAAGAACGGCAGCGAATTCACGGTGGAAATAGACAAAAAGAAGTATAAGTTCACGACTTCTTTACTGGGAAAACACAATATCACGAATATCCTTCTGGGCATCGCTCTGGCCGCAGAACTCGGTATTGACATGAAGCAGATCCAGAAAAAAGTCGCATCCGTCAGGCAGATCGAACACCGTCTGCAGCTGAAAAAGATCAACGGCTACACGTTTATCGACGATGCGTTCAATTCCAATCCGGTAGGATCCGGAATGGCTCTGGATGTATTGTCTATGATGGATGGAAAACGGGTCATCGTAACCCCGGGCATGATCGATCTGGGTGAGAAGCAGGATGAACTGAACCGGGAATTCGGCGCCTACATGAAGGACAGGGCAGATCATGTCGTGCTGGTTGGCGAGAAGCAGACCAGGCCGATCCTGGAGGGTCTGAAACAGAGCGGATTTAATGAAGCCGGTATCACTGTCTGTAGGAACATCAATGAAGCGTTTGACTTTGTATACAGGAATTTTACGGTTAAAGATACGATACTTCTGGAAAATGATCTTCCGGATGCTTTCAGTGTATAAAAATGATAGAATGGTGATGTTATGAAAATCTGTGTTGCTGTGTTTTTTGGTGGAAAGTCCACCGAGCATGAGATCAGCTGTATCTCTGCCAATCAGGTCATTCATGCCCTGGATCCGGAGAAGTACGACGTTCTTCCTGTCTATATCTCCAAAGACAACGATCTCTATACCGGAGAAAAGCTTTTTGATCTGGCCAATTATTCTTCTTTTATCGCGGATCCTTCTTCCGTTCTGGATAAGATCATGATCTTTAAGGACGGAAATGCCGTAAAGATGAGATACCTCAGAAACATGTTTAAGAAAGACCGTCAGATCGATGTCGCTTTCCCTGTTGTGCATGGAACCAATGTCGAAGACGGTTCTCTTGCCGGCTACCTGCAGATGCTGGATCTGCCGTATACTTCCTGCGATGTTCTGGGAGGTTCTCTTGGTCAGGACAAGGCTGCCATGAAGGATATCTTTAAAGCGGAAGGCATTCCGATGGTTAATTTCTTTGTAGTTTTCGGATCGGATTTTGAAGAAAGATCTGATGAATATCTTGCGCAGGCAAAGAAGCTTTCTTTCCCGCTGATCGCAAAACCGGCCAATCTGGGCAGTTCGATCGGTATTGAGGTCATCAGGACACAGAAGGAATTCAAGGAAAAGATCAACGAATGTCTGAAGTACGACTTCAAGGTCATTGTGGAAGAGATGGTCAAGGATCTTAAAGAGGTCAATATCGCCGTTATGGGAAACGACGAAGAAGTGAAAGTCAGCGCGATCGAAGAGGTTACCAACGGTTTCCTGGATTTCGATAAGAAATATCAGTCGGGAGGAGGAAAGAAAGGTGCCAAGGCTGCCGGAAGCAAGGCTCCTTCAAAGGGAATGGCTTCTACGGCCAGAAAGGTTCCTGCCGATGTAACAGCAAAACAGAAGACTACGATCGAAGAGACGGCTGTAAAGGCCTTTAAAGCGTTAAACTCCTATGGCTGTGTCCGTATCGATTTCATGATCGACAGAAAAACCGGTAAAGTCTACTGCAACGAGATCAATACGATACCGGGTTCTCTGGCTTTCTATCTCTGGAAAGAGGTAGGCATCAGCTTTGAGGAAGAATGCGACATGCTGATCAGCTACGCTTTACAAAGATACGCAAAAAGAATGAAGAAGACCTATTCCTTCTCTACCAACATACTGGATAACTATAAGAAGAAATGAATAAAACGTTAAGAAAACTCCTGGTAATACTGATTATTGTTATGATGGTCGTCATTTCGATCCTGTCTCTGGCGGTGTAACGGATGAAATTCCTGCTGATCGTTTTACTGATGCTGAACCTGTGTGCCTGCCAGAAATCTACGGAAGATCTGCTGGCTGAAAAAGGGTACCAGGAGAATCAGATACAATCGATACTTGGTCTGTCCGATGAGAATCAGGAACGTTTTCTAAGTGGCGAACTGGGAGAGGAAGCTCTGGAGTTTGTTACTGCACCGTGGTTTCAGGAAGAAAGACTGGATGAGTATCTTTCCTACTACGGAAGACTGGATACGAAGAAGATCATCGAAATGGTAAATAACGGTACTTTGAACGAGGCTTATGTCGCTAAGCTCAACGAGATCTACGGCAGCGACTATTACATTGCGAAGAACGAGGATCTTTATCTGCGTTATATGGATACTTATCCTGACATCCGGGAGATGATGGAGATCGTCAATACCAAGAGATACAAGGAACTCTACTCCGATATCGAAGAAACGGATCTGTCAAAGGATTACCTGATGTTGATCAACAAGTATTATCGGCTTCCTGTCGATTACGAACCGGATGATCTGGTTTATGTGGATTCCGCTCTGGGAAAGGGCATGCTGAGAGAAGCGGTATATGAAGCGTATAAACCGCTTTATGAAGACGCAAAAGATCTGGGATATCATCTGCAGATCGTTTCTGCCTACCGTTCCTACGACTATCAGAAAGGCCTCTACGAGAAGTATCTGAAGTATGATCCGAAAGAAGTTGTCGATACCTATTCTGCCAGACCGGGACATTCCGAACACCAGAGCGGTCTGTGCATGGATGTCTCCATCCCGGGCTATTCGCTGGATGACTTCTACCTGACGGATGCTTCCAAGTGGCTGGCGGAAAACTGCTGGAAATACGGTTTTATTATCCGTTATCCGGAAGATAAAGAAGACATTACCGGATATCAGGGAGAACCATGGCAGCTTCGCTATGTCGGCAGACAGACAGCCGAAGATGTCTATAGACGCGGCATAACCTATGACGAATACTATGCCTGCTTTATCGAAGAATGAACGAGAATAAACAGAAGACACTGATCGCAATCGTATCGACCATCACAGTACTGCTGCTGACGTTTTTTGCGTTGATCGTACTTGATATCATCGATCTTGGTCCAAATGTTCAGCCGGAACCCGTCATCGATGTCGAACCGGAGCCTCAGGAAGAGGAACCGAACGAGGAATATCTTCTGTTCAAAGAGAAGTGGCAGGAAAACAAGAAGATCAATGAGGACTATGTCGGAGATATCGTGTTCGATTCCGGTATTATCGATGTTTCTTTTGTACAGGCAAAATCGGTATATAAAGAGAACGGAGAACCTTACAGGTTCTATACGGAAGACGGCAGACTGGTTACCGACTACGACAACTATACAGGAAATGACGTGTATATCTGGACCTACTGGAAGACAGGGAAATACGACTATAACGACAACGGCGGATCGACATTCATGGATTACCGGAATACGATCTATGATCAGAATCTGATCATATACGGACATCATTTCTCCGTATGGAACGACGAAACCAGAACAAAAGCATTTACGCCTCTGGAGCTGTTTCTGGAACAGAAGAACTACATGTCGAACCGTTATGTGAAGATGATCCTGGAAAAGGAGATCAGGACTTATGTTCTGGCTGTGGTCTATGAATTCGACGCATCGCAGGAACGTTTCTTCAGAGACATGCAGTACTGGCGCACCAGCTATGATTACGATGATTACAACAACAATTCCTATGATCCGGGATATTACGAGAAATACATCGAAAACATCAAAAAGGAACAGCTGTACGATACAGGTGTTGAACTGACGACTGCCGACAGGACGCTGACGCTTCAGACCTGTATCTCGGGATATACCGGGGAACTGTTCGAGATCCTGGTATTCAAAGAAGTCTCGGTTGAGTATTATTAATCGTTTATTTGTTGTAGAATTAAAACTATGAAGAGTCTTCATAGTTTTTTTGTGTCATTGATCTGTTTGTGCTGCGTTTCTGGTTTTTTGCCTGTTCACGCAGAGGAACAATATCATGTGACGGATAAAAACAGCGGACTGGATCAGTTTTTTTCGTCTTACGGACAGGCTTATGATTTCTACAATGAGAATCTGGACCGGTATGATAATCTGCTTCTTCTGGATGGAGACAGAATCATTCATATGGAATACGGATTCGTTGAGTTTGTTACGGATGAAGCCTGCAGTCTTGGTATAGAATATTATTCTGAAACAAAGGATGGCGACGACTATCTCAACGGCTGCTACGGAATAGACGGAGCCTATCTGTATACCGGAAATGACGGGAAACGGGTTTATTTCATGATCTCGGATGATTTGGGATCCGTCGATCTGGATAAAGTGATCCTGCATCCTTACGATACGGATCAGATGATCAGTTCCTATACCGTACTCAACGGCCAGCTGGTGCACAATATCCGTACACGGATGGATCAGGACTACTATTCCTATTCCGTTGTTCTGGATGATGCCTTGCCGTTCATGAAGGAAGGGGATGTCTATTACAGCTATGACGGCCATTATTTCTATGACGATTATCCTGAAATGATCGATGACCTGCGCAGCGGCATCCACGACAATGTACTGAATCAAGAAGCGTACTATAACTACTATCAGTTCCTTCCCCATCGCAGTTTAAGCAACTATTCGGCGGCTGAACTGGAGTACTATTTCAGTATTCTTTTAGGCATAAGATCACGCCTGACTTATTATAACGACTCTGATAAAGACGGTGCAGCCGATGAGATCAGCAGTTCTCAGCTCTATCGGAATACCGACAGTTTCTTCATTTATCAGAATATCTACGGAGCCAACGCGATGATGCTTCTGAGTTCAGCCGTATACGAGTCATCCTACGGCCGTTCGAAAAACGCCTTTCTTACAAACAGCCTTTACGTGAACACTGCCTATGATTCGCAAGAAGAAAGAGAGGCGGGCCGTTACAGCAGCATCGATTCATCCATCCGCTGTCATGCGAAACACTTCATTTCAGCGCTTTTTTCCAGTCATTTAAAGAGCTTCTACAGCGGAACTTTTTACGGCAACAAACAGTCCGGGATCAACGTAAACTATTCCTATGATCCGTATTACGGGGAGAAGAGCACATCCGTCTATTATAAGATCGACAAGTTGCTTGGAGAAAAAGACAGAAACGCCTATGCGGTCGGTATTATCAGGAACAGGCAGAAGGTTTCGTTTTATCAGGATGATCAGCTGGATGAACTGCTGTATTCATTAAGAAATGTCGAGACGCTTTCTTTTGTGATCCTTGATGAGACGGAAGACAGTTTCAAGATACAGATCGACGATAGTTTTG